>JAOUKO010000314.1 GCA_029882525.1 Candidatus Aminicenantota bacterium
ATGTATATAGCGATAAAAAAGCGTTCCAGCGGAAGATGTCCTTATATACATAATATACATATATTTAGTCGGAAAATAGGAGAGATGAAGACAAAAATTCTCAGGAAGGAGAATGTACAGAACAGGCTCAAGACCTTTATGCATTTTTTCCACGTTTGAGTTATAATAATGATGATACCATGGCAACAAAAACGAAAAACAGAAAAGGTCCAATCCTGAGGACCGTTATTAAAGCCGTTCTTGTTGGAGCTGTCGCGTTTCATCTTGTTCTGGCCGCAGCGGTTTCAAGTGCCAGTGAGCTGCTGTCCATAAAAAAAGAGGCAAAGAATGAGCCTGAGGATATTCTGAAGGATATCTATAAAGAGGTTAAGGAATTAGGAAAAAGAGAGAATGAAACATTCATAAAGCGAGAGTTCCATTTTGACCTGGATGAGAATCCGACAAACACTGAGGAGCATATCGTTGTCTTGATCTATGAAATGGACGATAAAGAAAGAATCGTTATTCAGGTGACGTATTTCGAATCTGAGGGATTCAGGGATTCCATAAAATACGCCAAAGAGATCAAGTTGATCTCCTGTTTTTTAAAATCAGACGAATTAGAAATTGACAAAAGTGACTATGACAGGAAAGAAATTAAAAAAATCTTACCAGATATCCTCAAAGGGATTAAAGAAGAGAAAGAGCTGTACAAGCTGATCGAGCGTAAACATTAAAGAAGTGATATAACTGTCACTAATAAGGATTAAATACTCGATAATTCCTAGAAAAGGACTTCAAACCGCATCTTCCTTTTTTTCATTTCACGGACAAGCCTTTCTCTGTATTCCATGAAGAATTTCTCGGTTGCGGCCTCCTTGATGCCTCTTTGATGATAGAAGTCTCTGATGGTACTCAAATAATTCATCCGGTCAATATAAATCCTGTCCGTGATTCCCTCAAGGAGGCTGACCAGCCTTTCCGGGTTTCCAGGGAGCAGGGGACCGATAAAGGCAAAAGTCCTGATCCCTTTTTCATGAATCTGCTGAAGAGCCTGGATCCTTTCCGCTGCAGTGGATGCTCTCGGTTCGAATATCCTGGCTATATTCTCATCGTCTGTGGTTATCGTGAACCCAGCTTCGATGTCTTCAAAATCCTGAAAGAGGTCCAGGTCGCGAAGAGCAAGCTTTGATTTCGTCTGGATGTTCACGGGGAATTGCTTTACAACCAGCTCTTTCAGACAACGCCTGGTGAGCTGATACTTGGCTTCCAGGGGCTGGTAAGGATCGCATACAGAGGAAATCCAGACCGTCCCCTTTTTAGCTTTCTCCAGCTGTTTTTTCAGGAGTTCAGGAGCATTGACCTTGACATCAACAAATTCTCCCCAAGGCTCTTTATGTCCGGAATAGCGCCGCATGAATAATCGGGCATAGCAGTAGGAACAATTGACCTGGCATCCGGTGTAGGGATTAAGGCAGTAATCGAAGATTTTCGATTTATTGAGGATGCTTTTCGCCTGGATCTCTTTGACTATCATTGGAGATATTCTCTTTTCATCTGCAAACCATCAGCCAGAACTTGAATAGGTCGTTCTATCCAAGAGAGGTCAATGATACTAAATAATAACCGGCTTTAAAACGACTGGAATGAAAAAAAACAAATGCAATACAGAATGGAAGATATCGCCTTGTTTTTCCTTGGGTGTATTAAACGAATTTTGATGCTATAATAATGTAGAGCCAGACAGCAAGCCGGGGTTACCATGACAGACAACACCCCCAGAAATCATTCGATCTTTTCATTCGTTCTCCTTCTTCTTATAAAAGACTTATTATGAAAATCAAGGCTTGGAAGAGAAGAAGAAAATTCTCATTTTCCTCAGCCGTCCTTCTTTCGTTAGTCGCTCATATAATCCTTTTTCTTTTGATTTGCTTGCCGTGGACTTCATCCGCTTCCTCTGGAAATAAAATAAACAAAAAAGACTACCGTGCTTTCAAACAGGCATTTGCAGAGCTAAAGACCGACATCAACATGGATGAAGATTTCAAAAAACAGTTGCTCGAAACAGATGAAGATACAATCTTGAATGTATTCATAGAGTCTGGGCTGGATGACTTGAATATGAGCAAAGGACAAAAGGTTGAATTCTATAAAAGTCTTATTGGATTGCTGCTTCAAGCAATGAACAATAAAGAACAACTCGATTTGGATACGGATCTCTCTCTCAAGGATTTGATAAAACTTATTCAAAGTGAAAGAGAAGTTGAACTGGACTCAGGTGATATATTATTCCCATCACACTCATTCCCAGGAGAACAGTCCCTATCATTTCAAATGCTTTCGAAAGAAAAAATTGACATCATAGAAGAATTAAAGAAATATTCAGCTTTAGATAAAGAACGCACCGTTTACTCATCAAAGCTTGTAAAAATCTTATCGGCAGAAACAGGAATAAGATTTATTCCCACCGAGTATTACTTCCGGGAACCGCCGTATGAGGAGATATTGGCAGAGGGAGCGAACCTTTTTTTTGCAGTCAAAGGATTTCCTGAACTGGGAGAGGCAAGCTTTCTAGACACCCAGAGAGATGAAAAAAAAGACAGAGCTTTTCCTAAAGAATCAGACGATGACCTGGTTGTTTTTATAATCGATGAATCAGATTTAAATCTTCAAAAGCGTTTAAAAGAGAGCCGGTCGCTCGATAGGATTTTAAATGTTCCTGATAATCATAGAGAAGCAATACTTGATGATTTAATGCGTCTCACTGAATCCGAGCAATTCTCGTATTTTATGGATAATTATCTTGATATATACCATCCTGATAAAGGAGATTTGGCCGAACTCACCAGAGAGTTCATTCAAAACAACCTGAGCTCTGTCATAATAATCTATGATCCGATATCCACATCCTTCACGTTTATCGAAGAATTATACTTCAACAAGCCGTTGAATAAAAACATCCTCTCACTCTGGAAGGAGAAGCGCGGGACAAAGACAGGCGTGGAATTACTTTTCAGTCTGGCTTCACTCTATGATTTTGAGAAGAGAGGAGTCGAGCATCTTGTACAATCCTATAAAGAGGCGAAACAAGTCCTGGCTGCTGATAAGCATTACAAGTCCAATGTCTATAATAAAAAGCTGAAGGCTTATATAGTAATGGAAATATTTGAGGAACTCGTCCAAGAGCTCAAAAAGAGAGGTTATCATTCCCCTGACAAGGTCATCCAAAAATATCTAGATGAGCAGATAAAAATATACAGTATGATAATTCAGATGGGAGGTGAAGAAGAAAATCGTGCTCTTTATTCATTGGGCTGTCTTTACTGGGATGAAGGCCAGTACGAGCTGGCCCTGGAAGACTGGAATAAAATAAGCGATTATTCTTTTTCTAAAACTTCTCAGAAAGTAGAAGCGGTTTTGAGTGAAACTGGATATCTTCCTCACCTCATCCCTCAGATCAATGACATTTTCGAACGA
>JAOUKO010000315.1 GCA_029882525.1 Candidatus Aminicenantota bacterium
TCGAGCAGTACCGGGACTTTGGCGGGGTTCGGATAGAAGATGATATCCTGGTCACGGAAAGCGGCTCCAGAGTACTCGGTGAGCCTGTTCCCAAGACTCCGAAGGAAGTGGAGGAAATAACAGCCACAGATTAAATGACTTTGTCTTTTTGGGGGCCGACAACGACCTCTATTCCTTGGGCAGGGTCAAGGACTCTCTTGATGTAGGCGTTTAGCTCTTCCAGGCTTACCGCATCGATCTCATCGGCGACTTTTTCCAGGAATTCATAGCCCAGACCTAAAGCCTCGAATACAGCCAGGTTCCTGGACCTGTCCGTTTTCGTCTCGTTGTCCCGTAAAAAGGATGCTTTTGAATAGGACTTTGTTACCTCAAGCTCCTCTGATGTGACACCGTTTTCGTGGAGTTCCATCAGGACTTCGCGGAGGGCTTCCAGGGCAGCTTCCTTTTTCTCCTTATCTGTTTCAAGATACGCTTCCAGAATCCCACCGTATTTCATATGAGTGGCTGTGGTGTTGACGTTATAGGCCAGCTTTTTTTGATATCTCAGGGGCCAGAGCCTTGAATTCAGGCCTTTTCCGAGAAGATGCTCCACCATGCAGGCAAGGATATAATTTTCAGCTGTGACCTCAGGCAGAGGATAGGCCAGGGAAATGAAATACTGTTTGGAGTCTTTCTCGATAAAAATGTCTCTCTCCTCAGGCAAGGAGACTGCTGTGGACTTGGCCTCTGCAGGCTTTCCAGCCGGAAACTGATTGAGATAATTCACCAGTATTTCTGTGAGGGCCTCTTCTTCCAGGTCGGAAATGGCAGAAACGATCATGTTCTCTGCTTTGAAGTGATTGTCATAAAAGCTCTTGATGTCTTTCTTTTTTATCTCTTTCAGGCTTTCTTCACTTCCCAGGACAGAGCCTTCGTAGGTTGTTCTTGCGAACAGCTTTTCCAGGGCGGCATTATGTCCGACGTTGATGGAATCATCCTCCTGTGTTTTCTTCTGGTACTCCATCTGTTTTTTTATCAGGTCAATCCTCAGCCCGGAAAAAAGAGGATCGAGCATGATCTGGGAAGTGATTTTCAGGGTCTCGTCCAGGTTTTCGGAGAGGCTGGTGACATTGATGATGGAATAGTCTCCGAGCCCCATCATGTAAACGCGGGAGGCCTGGCTCATCAACTTCTGGGCTTTGGAGTGGTCAGGAATTTCCAGGGCCAGGCGTGTGGTGAGATAGGCCAGCCCCTCCTTGCCTTTCGGCTCAGCAAGCTTTCCTCCCATTATGAGAATCTGGAGCACGGTGATGGCAGAGGAAGCGTCCTTCTGATAGATCAGGGTGAGACCGTTATCCAGGATTCTTTTCACCGCTGTATTTTTAAAGGAAAAAGCTTCTTGGGCTGCAAAACCAGAAAGAAGCAGGGAAAGGAAGAAGCAGGCCAGAACAATGATGATGAAAGTGCAATTTCGCGACTTCAGCCTGGCGTCTTTCATTCTTTCCTTTTGGGACGGATGGTGAGAATGACATAACGTCCTCTGCTCAGATACTCACCAGCCACTTTTCTCAGCTCCGAGGATGTTATCGCTTCGATGTAGTCGAGATAATTTCCTCGATCGGAGATCTCGTTCAGATGCATGTACATGGCCAGAGAGGTGGCTACACTCAGGCCTCTTTCCTGGGAGAGGTGGAATTTGAACTTGATCTGGTTTTGAGCGCATTCCAGATGGTCCAGGACAAAAAGCTGGGATTCGCCCAGAAAATCCATCTTTGAGTAATTCAGGGCTCTTGTCTCTTTGAGAAAATTGATGGCTTCTCTTGTCACGGTTGATACATTCTTTGGATCAAGGGTGACGAAGATGAGGATCACCCCTCCGTATTTGAAGGGGGCGTACCTCATCCAGGCATCGTGAATCAGGTCTCGTCTTCCCCGCAAACGGGCGGGGAGTAGCGGGTTCACGCCGCCGGCGAGGATTTCTGTCAGGACGTCGATGGTGTATTGAGAGAGATGGTTGAAATCAACACCTGGTATACCGATCGCCAGATAAGCCTGGTTAACGTCCATTTCATGCTCGATCTCCACGGTTTTCTCGAGCAGCCGGGCTTTTTCAAAACCCTGAGCAGTTGAGGGACTTTTTTCCAGACCTCCAAAAATCTCTCTGATTTTCTCTTCGATTTCTTCGATCCTGAAGTCACCCACTGCGGCCAGAGCGCAGTTTTGAGGGACAAAAAACCTCCGATGAAACTCTTCCAGCTGCTCCCCTGTGGCTGCCTCGATGACTTCTTGTTTTCCATAGACCGGTTTCTGGTAAGGATGGTTCAGGAACATTTTCTGGAAGACGAGGGAGGTGGCGTACCTGACAGGGTCATCCTCGATCTGGCTGATCTCTTCGAGGATCACTTTTTTCTCTTGGTTGAGCTCTTCCTGGTCGATTTTCAGGTTGAACAGGATTTCTTTCTGGTTTTTCAAGGCAAACTCCGCATGCTCAGAGGGCAGGGAGATCTCGAAAACAGCCAGGTCCAATCCTGTATGGGCATTGAAATAGGCGCCGTGGCGGCGTATATCCTGGCTGACCTGGGTCCCGCTGCGGAGCGCTGTTCCCCGGAAAAGGATATAATGTTCCAGAATATGGACCAGTCCGCTCGACTCCTCTGATTCGTCTTTAGTCCCCAGGTTTACGGCGATCGCAATATTAATCAGGGGAAGGTTATGCCTTTCATAAAGAAAAACTTGCAGTCCATTCTCGAGCTCGAAATTTTTTGTCCTGGCTTCTTCCTGGGCCTGACCGAGGGAGATGATCAATAGACAATTGATGATGAGTGCGACCGCTGTCTTGAGTTTTATGTATTTCCTTTGATGCATTATAACCAGGCCTTTCACCAGGAATAAATTAATCAGTTTAGAATCTTCAGGTCATGGCACCAAGATACGTGCTCTCGAACTGACTGATTTCTTTTTCATCTCCCAGGACAAGCAGGATGTCGCCTGTTCCCAGCTTGATATCCGGTGAAGGGTTGAATATGATGTCTTCGCCTGGCTTTTTCACTGCAACCACGATGATGTTAGACGTTTTGCGCATATCACATTCCCTGAGAGTCCGTTCCACCAGGCTCGAGTCCTTTGTCACCGCGAATTCCTCCATGTAGAGAGACAGCTCTTTTCTTCTGATGATCAGGTCTATGAAATCTACCAGTGTGGGGCGGATCAATCCCTGAGCGATTTTAAAGCCGCTCAGCTTGAAGGGGCTGACGACTCTGTTGGCTCCGATCTGCAGGAGTTTCCGTTCAGCCTCCTCATCCAGAGCCTTGGAAAGGATGAAGACCGAAGGGTTGATCAACCGAGCGGTCAAAATGAGGTAGAGGTTATCCGCATCGGTGGGAAGGAGGGCAGCCAGTCCTTTTGACTTTTTTATCCCTGCCTGGATAAGGACGTCTTCCTGGGTCGCGTCACCCTTGAT
>JAOUKO010000058.1 GCA_029882525.1 Candidatus Aminicenantota bacterium
ACGTGTCTCCCAGAGAATAGATAAGGAAGTGATACGAAAGTAAGATAGAATTGTGCCGGTGACGGCCATTATGAACATGGAAACTAGCCCCAGCCTCACTTCACCCTTAGGAAGACCGTGAGCAGCATAAGAGGGCTTGAGGATGATATGGACATAGAGGATGGTGCCGAACCAGAAAATGGCGGTGAGAATATGGAGATAACCGGCGATTAAACGGATTATTTCTAAAAATTTATTTCCTGGCTTGAGCAGCTCTTTCTGTTTTTCATCTTCGCTTTTTGACATCTTTTGAAGATAGTCCTTGCCAGCCTTGGTCAGTTCTCCTCCCCCTGATGGGTCGAGATGGCAGTGAGCGCAGCTTTTTCCTGTCTCTTCGGCTATCTCAACTGTGGCGTACACTTGGGAGATGATGAAGGGAGCCAGCAGTGATATTATCAACAGGAAGCAGAGGCCAGTTCTCATTCAATCCCCCCTCAGGATCTGTCCGTCTTTGACCACGAGCTTTCCGTTTTTGATGACGTGCTTGACGGGGTTGATGCCCAGGTGATAGACGATGGTCGGATGGTTCGGGACTTCATACAGGACAAGGTCCATTTTTTTTCCGACCTCGAGGCTCCCCACCTCCTTGTGTTTATCCAAGGCATAAGCGGCGTTCGCTGTGACGGCCTGGATGGCTTCTTCGATGGACATTTTCAAGGTAAAGACAGCCAGCTGGAGCACGAAGAGCATCGATTCGGTCATTGAGCTTCCCGGGTTGAAATCCGTAGCCAGGGCGACAATGGCTCCTTCTTCGATCAGTCTTCGGGCGGGAGCTTTCTTTTCCAGCATCAAGAAAAAGGAAACAGCAGGGAGCAGAATAGCCGCTGTCTGACTCTGAGCGAGTTTCAGAATGCCGTGTTCGGGAATGTTGATAAGATGGTCGGCTGAGCTGGCGTGTTCTTCGGCAGCGAGCTCGGCTCCTCCGAGTGGGGAGAATTCGTCGGCGTGAATCCTGACTTTCAACCCGGCCTCTTTCGCGGCTCTGACCAGCTTTCTTGTCTCCTCGATGGAGTAAACACCTTTCTCACAGAAGACATCGAAGAATTCCGCCAGCTTCTTTTCTTTGACTTGGGGAAGGATTGTGTGGATGAGCAAGTCGATGTAGTCGTTTTTCCGTGTGGTGTACTCTGGAGGGACTTCATGGGCTCCCATGAAAGTAGGGACTATGTCCACAGGATGGAGAGCGTCAGCCTCCCGCATCGCTTCCAGCTGCTTGATCTCATCCTCGAGGTTCAAGCCGTAACCGCTCTTGCCTTCAACGGTTGTGGTCCCGTGAAGAAGCATCCTGTCGAGGCGGGAGAGGCACAAAGAAACAAGCTCTTCTTTGGATGCTTTTCGCGTCGCTTTAACCGTGGTCTGGATCCCCAGGCCTTTCTCAGCCAGCTGTTGGTAGGAATAGCCCTTGAGACGAAGAACGAATTCTTCCTCTCTCGTTCCCGCAAAAGGGAGATGGGTATGGGGGTCGATGAATCCGGGAAGCCCGACCAGGCCGCTTCCGTCAATATGAACGCCGTTTTTCTCTAACCGGAACTCTTGGCTGAAGCTTTTCTCGTCACCGATGAATACGATTTTTCCCTTGCTGGAGGCGATGCAGCCTTTGTCCAGGACGCCGATATCCTGCAGGGCCTCTTTTCTCTTTGGGATCCGGCCTCTGCAGGTGACGAGCTGCTCGCATCCCAGGACAGCCAGGTCAGCTGATTTCATCGGGAGTCTTTCTTAAAGGAGTAGCTTTATTTCTCCTGATGAAAGATGGCGTTTCATAGGGTTCCCATTTCTTTTCCCAGGCCTGTCTCTCCCAGAGGGTTTCGCTGCCTTTGGGCTCGAAGAGATAGGGAGGTGTCTCACGCTGGACCTGGAAAGGAGGAGAAGTCTTTCTCTGCTCCGGAGCGAATTCTTCTAGATGCGAGGCTTCGGTTCGCGCTGTCAGATCGAAGCCCGTAGCGATCACTGTCACTTTCACCATTTCTTTCAAACCTTCATCGATGACCGTGCCAAAGATGATGTTGGCTTCTGGGTGAGCCTGGCTGTAGATCAGCTTCGAGGCTTTGGTGACCTCATGGAGAGTGATATCCTTGCCTCCGGTGATGTTGATCAGGACTCCTTGAGCGCCTTCGATCGAAGTGTCAACCAGGAGTGGGCTGGATATGGCTTTTTGCGCGGCCTCGACAGCCCTGTTCTCTCCGGATGCCATGCCTGTCCCCATGAAAGCCATGCCCATACCCTTCATGATGGATTTGACGTCGGCAAAGTCCAGGTTGATCAGACCGGGTCTGGTGATCAGGTCAGAGACGCCCTGGGCGGCCTGCCTGAGGATGTCATCGGCCATCTTGAACGCATCCTGGATGGAGGTGTCCAGGTTGACTGTCTGGATGAGTCTTTCGTTGGGAATGGCGATGACTGTATCCACGGCCGTTTTCAACTGGGACAAGCCCTCCTGGGCCTGCTTGGCTCTGACCTTTCCCTCGAACTCAAAAGGAAGAGTTACGATGGCTATACACAGCATATCCAATTCTGAGGCGAGGTTGGCCAGGATCGGACTTGCTCCTGTTCCTGTCCCTCCGCCCAGGCCGGCAGTCAGGAAGACCATATCCGCGCCCTGAAGGATCTCGATCAATTTTTCCGTATCCTCGATCGCCGCTTCTTTGCCGATGTCCGGCCTTCCTCCCGAACCTAGACCTTTGGTGAGCTTCTCCCCGATCTGGACCTTGGTCCTGGCCCTGTTGCTGCTGAGAGCCTGGAGGTCGGTGTTGATCGAGATGAATTCCACTCCCTCGATCCCTGTCTGGATCATCCTGTTGATCGCGTTACCGCCGCCGCCGCCAATACCTACCACCTTGATCTTGGCGCCGAAACGTTCCTCGACCAGATGAAATTTTAATACGTTTTTCATGTCCTCACTCATTGTTTCCTCCTATGCCTCTTTGAGCCATTCCTTGAGCCTGGCCCAAAGGCTTCCTTTTCTATCTTTGGATAGGCCTTTTTCTTTCCATTGCTTGTAGCCATAGAGAAGAAGGCCGACCGAAGTGGCGTAATCTGGCGTGTTGACCCTGTCAACCAGCCCGCCTACACCAGCGGGATCCCCGCGTCTCACAGGCAGGTCAAAGATCTCCTCGGCGACTTCTTCCAAGCCTTCAAGGAGTGCGGTACCGCCCGTGAGGACAATTCCGGAATTCAGGGATTTTTCGTATCCCATTCTTTTAATGTCGTTATCGACCAGTCGAAAGATTTCTTCCGCTCTGGGCTGGATGATATCGGCCAGCAATTGTCTGGAAAGAATGCGTTCCTTTTTTCCTCTTCCGACTGAAGGAACCTCGATCGTTTCCTGTTCGTCAAGGAGAGTACTGGACACACACCCGAATTTTTTCTTTATCTTTTCTGCTTCCGGGATAGGAGTCCTGAGACCGACAGCAATGTCGTTGGTGAAATTGTCTCCTCCGATGGGGATGATGGAGGTGTACCAGAGGCTTCCCCTTTCGAAGATAGCGATCTCTGTCGTTCCCCCGCCGAGGTCGATCATTCCCACGCCGAGCTCCATTTCGTCATGAGTGAGCGTGGCCTCGCTGGCGGCTATCTGGTTCAGCACGATCTGTTCCACTTCGATCCCGGCTCGTCCGATGCAGGTTCTCAGGTTTTGAACCGAAGTGGTGGCACTGGTTATGATATGGACGTTGACTTCGAGCTTGATACCGCTCATCCCCAGCGGGTCTTTGATACCGTCCTGGTCATCGACCACGAATTCCTGGGGAATGATGTGTATGACCTCTCGGTCGGGAGGGATGGATACGGCCTTGGACTGTTCGATCACGCGTTTGATGTCATCTCGAGCGATTTCCCTGTTTTTCCCGGAGACGGCGATGACTCCTCTGCTGTTGAAGCTTTTGATGTGCGCTCCCGATATCCCGACGAATGCGCGGTCGATTTCATACCCTGCCATGAGCTCTGCCTCTTCCTGCGCTTTTTTGATGGCACTGACCGTGGCCTCGAGGTTGACTACAACTCCTTTCCTCAATCCTCTGGATTCGGCTGTTCCGATGCCGATGATTTCGATCTTGCCGTCCTCTCCGGCTTCGCCGATAATCGCGGCGATTTTTTTGGTTCCGATATCGAGTCCGACGATATAGCTGTTTTTAGGCATCAAAAAGCCTCCTTATTAGAACTGGGAATGATATTGTTCTGAAAAGGGTTGTTAGTGGGCTTGATATAGAGCCTGTCATGGAAGCGGAGGTCGACATATTCGAGCTCACCGAACCTTTCCAGCCTGGATCTGAGCTTGCTGAATAATCTGAGCTTCTGGGAGAATCGCTCATCGCCCAAAATCAGCGTTGTCCGGCAGTTTTTGAGCCGGGCAGAGATGTTTTCGTATTCAGTCAGGTCCAGGACCTCGATTTGCTCTTTCTCATCTGGGGACAGACTGTCCAGACATTCCCAGGCTAACTGAAATTTTTCCTTTTGGTCTTTTTGGAATTTATTTGAATCGATAAGGAGCGGAAGGTTGGCCTTTTCTCCTTTCTCGATTTTTTCAAGGAGAACTCCTTCCCTGTCGATGAGATAGATATCGTCCAGTTTCAACAGGGCGATGGGGCTTCTCATTTTGGCCTCGATCTTCAGAGTCGAGGGAAGGATTTTCCTGACTCGAACTTCCTTGATCCATCTGTGGGCAGTGAATTTTTCCTGAAGGAGACTGATATCCAGGAGAAGGATATTGCCCAGGGATTTTCCCTCCAGGAACCTTTGAATTTCTTCTTTTATCTCAGGCTTGCCGGAGACGACCTCAACGTCTTGGACATCCAGTTTATCCCAGGAGATCAGGAAGAGGTAGGTTTGCTGGACCGCATAGAATATTCCTCCGAGGAGGATGAAGTAGAAAAGAATATGTTTGAGTTTCATCTTGGATGTTCTCTGGATCCTTTTCGTCTTGACTTTCCTTTTTCCGCGCTGAAACTGCATGGTTTCCGAGATGTAATCGTGCGTTTGGTGTCTGAGCGTCGGGTTGAGGTTATAGGCCATTTTTATTTTTTTTGCTCCAGTGTTTTAAGGATTTCCGGGATGATTGTGTAGATGTTGCCCGCGCCCATGACAACAATCATGTCCTTGGGCTGGACGACTTTCCCTAAAAGAGAAGCGATTTTCTTCATGTCCGGCTCAAAATACACGTTCTTGTGCCCGAACTGCTCTATCTCTTCGTAAAGGACTTTTCCTGAAACTCCGGCAATCGGTGTTTCCCCGGCGGCGTAGATTTCTGTGGTGATGAGAACATCCGCCTGGTTAAAGGAGGTGGCAAAGCTTTTCATCAGAAGAGAGAGGCGGCTGTAGCGGTGAGGCTGGAATACAGCCACCACCCGGCGCGGCCATCCCCTTTTGGATGCCTCAAGAGTGGCCTTTATCTCTGTCGGGTGGTGAGCGTAGTCTTCGATGATCATGAAGTCATTGACTTCTGCCTTTAATTCGAAGCGGCGGCCGGCGCCGGAATAGCTTTCCAGACCTTCCAGGATTGTCTTGGGTGAGATGTCGAGGTCCAGGCCCACAGCCACGGCAGCCATGGCGTTATAGATATTATGAGTTCCGGGCACATTGAGCTTGAGCTTTCCGAATTTCTTGCCTTTCCAGTAGAGAATTGATGTGCTCGAGAAATGTTCAAACTGCTTGTCTCTGGCGAATATATCCGCCTGCGTGGAGAACCCATAGGTGATTATTCTGCGGTAAAGCCTGGGTATCAAGGTCTGAAGATTGGGGTCATCCAGACAGAGGATCACCGGGCAGTAGAACGGGACTTTGACGGCAAAATTGATGAATGTGTTCTTGATCTCGTCGAGCGTCTGGTACTGGTCCAAATGCTCATTGTCCAGGTTGGTGAGGACGGCGATAAACGGAGAGAGATAGAGGAAGGAACGGTCGCTTTCGTCCGCTTCAGCCACGATAAAATCCCCTTGGCCCAGTTTGCCGTGGGCTCCGACCGTGTTCAAACGGCCGCCGACCACGATGGTCGGGTCAAACCCGGCTGACTCCAGGACCTGGGCGATCATTGAAGTCGTTGATGTTTTGCCGTGGGATCCCGCCACTGCGATCCCGTATTTCATCCGCATCAACTCCGCCAGCATCTCTGCCCTGGGAATGACCGGAATTTTCCTGCGTCGCGCTTCTTCGACCTCTACGTTCCCCTCTTTGATGGCCGTGGAGACGACAACGACATCCGCTCCCTCGATATGTTCCGCTTTATGGCCGATGGATATTCTCGCTCCGAGGCGGGCCAGCCTCTGTGTCACTTCTGTTTCTGTGATATCGGTCCCCGAGATTTTGTAATCCATGTTCAGGAGAACTTCAGCGATTCCGTTCATACCCGTGCCGCCGACACCGACCATGTGGATGTGATTGATTTTCCTGTAGACGTGTTTCGTCACTTTCTAATCCTTCGTCCCGGTCTTCATTAATTCAAAGCAGAGGCCAGTGATTTTCTCTGCCACTTTCTCCGTTTTGATTTGAGCCAGATTTTTTTCCATCCGGCTGATCTCTTCCCTGTGATGCAGGAAATGACGGATCTTATCCGTGAGCCTTTCTGGAGTGAATTCCTCCTCCTGGATAATCTCGGCTCCGTTTATTTTTTCCAGCTCTTTGGCGTTCAAAGCTTGATGATTGTCCGCAGCCTGGGAGAACGGGATGAGCAGAGACGCTTTTTGGGAAGCGATGAATTCGGCGATAGTCGTTGCCCCGGCCCGGCTGATGATCAAGTCTGACTTTTGAAAATAATCGGCCATATCCGGGAAGTAGGGAGCAACGACCGCTTCTTTAAAACCGTTCTGGTCGTAGTGTTCTTTGACCCATTCCAGGTCTTTTTCTCCGGTTTGATGGAAGATCCTGAGGTTCTTTTTTTCCTTTTTAAGGAGGGGCAGGGAAGCGGTGATCCCCGTGTTCAGGAAGTGAGAACCCTGGCTTCCGCCGAAGACAAGGATGGTAAGCCTCGAGTTCCTGGGCTTGGGAGTGATCCGGTAAAACTCCTCTCTGACCGGATTCCCTATGTGTATTCCCTTTCCTTTAAAATAGGGGAGAGAGCCTTCAAAGGCCACAACAGCTTTATTTACCCATGGAAGAAGCATTCTGTTGGTGAACCCGGGGAGAAGGTTCTGCTCGAGTATCAAGGTAGGGATTCTCATCCAGGATGCCAGCAGGACAACCGGCCCTGAGCTGTAACCTCCGACACCGATGACCAGGTCAGGCTTGAGGCGGCGCAGGATGGCGAAGGATTTCGCAAAGGATATGGGAAGAAGGAAAAGGGATTTTATCGTTTTTAGACCCCTCCTCTTCAAACCTTCGATCTTGAGCGGGATGAACTCGACCTGATGATAGTCCATTATGCTTTTTTCCAATTCCCTGTGAGTGCCGATATAAGTCAGCTGAAGGTTCGGGTCTCTGTCTTTAAGCTTGCTGCCCACAGCCAGGGCAGGGTAGATGTGTCCTGCCGTGCCGCCGCCGCTGATGATGACTTTTCTCTCTTTCATGTTTTACCTGGAAAATTTTGCTTTCTCTGGGAAATGTTGAGAAGCATGCCAATGCCGAAGAGCGTGCAGAGGAGCGAAGACCTGCCGTAGCTGATGAGGGGAAGGGGGATTCCGGTCGGAGGCCCCAGTCCGAGCACGATGCTGATGTTCAGCATAGCCTGGGAGAAGACAGCCAGGGTGATGCCTGCAGCCAGGATTTGACTGAAGAGGTCGGGCGCCCTCCTGGAGATCATCATTCCCCTCCAGAGAAAAACGAGAAAAAGAAAGAGTATGGCCAGGGTGCCGAGGAGACCCAGTTCTTCTCCGATGATGGCGTAGATATAATCGGTGTGAGAACAGGGAAGAAAGAACATTTTTTGAGTGCTTCCTCCGATGTTGACTCCGAAGAGGCCGCCTGAGCCGACTGCCAGCTTGGACTGGATGATCTGGAAACCCGTACCCTGAGGGTCTTTGGTCGGCGATAAAAAAGCGAGGATCCTGTCCAGTCTGTAACTGGCCTGAAAAAGATAAAAAGCGAAGAGCCCGAGGGCCGGTATTCCCAGATACAGAAAATATTTGAGCTTCACTCCCCCGATGAAGAGCATGGTCAAGCAGATGAGAAAAATCAGCAAAGCTGTGCCGTAATCTGGCTCTTTGATGATGAGTATTATGAAGAGGAAAAGGATGATGAGGGGAAAGACAAGGGTCTGGAATTCGTTCATCCTGTCTTTTTTCCGGTCAAAATAATAGGCAAAAAAGAGGATCAGGCTGAGCTTTGCCAGTTCAGATGGCTGGAAGCGAAGCCCGAGAAACTGTATCCAGCGGTTTGTTTTGGCCAGGGCTGGCATGAGAAGACAGAGGACGAGAAGGGCGAGAGAAAGGAAAAGCAGTCCGTAGACAAAATAGAAATTCTTGTAAAACGGTTTTCTTATGGGAAGCATAAGGAAAATGAGGAGCAGCCCGACGGCTGCTACGATGCTCTGGTTGAGAAAGTAGTAGAATGTGTTCTCGTGTTTTTCAATGGAGAGGATGGCTGAGGAGCTGAAGACCATGATCAAGCCGATGGCGATCAGGATCAGAGTGGTGATGAACAGGGTTTTGTCGAAGCCGTAAGGTCTGAAGATTTCCATCCCTTTAGCTCTCCTCCCGCTCTAATTCTTTTGCCAGAGTCAGGACTTCCTGCTTGAAGACCCTGCCTCTTTCTTCGAAGTTTTGAAACATGTCAAAACTGGTGCAGGCCGGCGCCAGAAGCACCACTTCTCCGGCTTCTGCCTGGGTATATCCGGCTCTGACCGCTTCTTTTAATGAAGAGACAGATTTCATCGGCACGCTTCCTTCCAGCGCTTTTTTGATTTTTTCTTTAGCCTCGCCGATGAGAAGGACGTGTTTAACCTTCTCGTCGACCTGTCCCTTTAACTTCTTAAAGTCGCCTCCTTTATCCCTTCCTCCTAAGATGAGGACGATTTTTCGCTCAAAGCTCTGGATCGACTTTAAAGCGGCATCCACATTGGTGGCCTTGGAATCGTTGTAAAAGTCTATTCCTTTTATGGTCGTGATTTTCTCCAGCCTGTGTTCCAGGCCTTGGAAATTCTGGATGGATTCTCTGATTCCGGGCAGAGGTACTCCCAGGATATGGCTCACTAGAGCACCGGCTATCACGTTCTCCAGGTTGTGGATCCCGAAAAGAGGAATGTCAGAAGCCTTGATTAGCCTTTCCTCTTCTTTATCCTTGAGGACGATCCAGCCCCCCTGGATGAAACATCCTTTCTCGACCTCGGTCTTCCGGCTGAAGGAATACACCTGGGCTTTTCCCTCTTTTTTCAAGGCCCAGATGAGGGGATCATCTTGGTTGAGGACAGCGGCGTCTTTTTCATTTTGAGTGGCCAGGAGGTTCTTTTTGGATCGATAATAGTCGTCGAAAGAGGAGTGCCAGTCGAGATGGTCGGGTGAGATGTTGAGGAAGACGGAGATGGATGCTCTGAAGTGTTCGGTGTACTTGAGCTGGAAGCTTGAGACTTCAGTCACATAGATATGGTCATCGCGGCTGTGTTCGACGAAGCTTATCAGAGGTGTGCCGATGTTGCCGGCGAGAAAGGCGGGAAGACCTGCATCCTTCAGGATTTTATGGGTCAAGGTGGCGGTGGTGGACTTCCCGTTGGTCCCGGTGATGCCCACAATATGCCCTCGAAGGAATAAGTACGCCAGCTCGATCTCGGAGACGATCTGGATTCCCTGGTTTTGAGCGGCTTCAAGTTCGGGCAGCCAGGGGACACCGGGACTGGGCACGATCAACTCAGCCTCCAGGAAGGATTCCTTCTTATGCCCTCCCATCTCGAACCGGATGCCTTTTTTCTGCCAGTCGGTGACGGCTTGGCCGTGTTCCGCCAGCGTTTTTTTCTCGCTGACCTTTACCCGGGCTCCATGATCCAGGAGAAAATCGCAGAGTGCTCCCCCTGTCCTGCCTAAGCCAACGACCAGCACTTTTTTATCCTCCAGATCCATGTTACCTCAGCTTTAAGGTTGTCAGGCTGAAGAGGGCGAAGATGATGCCTGCGATCCAGAATCTTATGACGATCTTCTCTTCGGACCATCCGATGAGCTCGAAGTGATGGTGGAGAGGAGCCATCTTGAAGATTCTTCTGCCTCCGGTCATTCTGAAGTAGACAATCTGCAGGAGGACAGAAAGAGCCTCGATGATGAAGACTCCTGCGACCATGAAGAGAAGGAATTCTTGCTTGATCAGGATGGATATCACCCCGATGGTCGCTCCCAGAGAAAGCGCGCCCACATCTCCCATAAAGATCTGGGCGGGATGGCAGTTGTACCAGAGAAAACCCAGACAGGCTCCGGCCATGCCCCCCACGAATACAGTGAGCTCTGCGGCTTGAGGAACATAGGTTATGTTCAAGTAATCCGCCAGGTCAACGCGGCTGATGACATAGCAGAGAGCGGCAAAGGCCCCGGCGCTGATCGTGCTCAGGCCGATGGCCAGACCGTCGAGCCCGTCAGCCAGGTTGACCGAGTTGGAAGAGCCGACCAGGATGAGCATGATCCAGGGAAGGTAAAACCAGCCCAGGTAGGGAACCCATTGTTTGAAGAACGGGAACTGTAACTGAAGGCCGAACTCTCCGGTCAGCCCGAGAAAGATGAAGAACAGCCCGATGATAGCGGCGAGAGCGATCTGAGAGAGCAGCTTGTGGCGGATGATGAGTCCTTTGGGTTTTTTCTTTATGATTTTCAGGAAGTCATCCCAGAACCCGAGCAGGCCGAAGAGGATCATGGTGGCCATAGCCAGGCGGACGTAGGAGTTGCCCAGGTTCCCCCAGAGAAAGGCGGGGATGATCGTGGCTCCGATGATCAGAATCCCGCCCATCGAGGGAGTCCCTCTTTTCTCAAAATGAGCCTTAGGGCCATCGGGACGGATTTCTTCGCCGACCTGGTATTTCTTGAGAATCTTGATCAGCCAGGGGCCGAAGATGAGGATGATCAGAAAGGCGGTGATTCCGGCCAGGACAGTCCTGACAGTGTAATAACTGAATACGTTAAAGAAGAAAAAGTATTCTCTCAGCGGAACCAGAAGATAATACAGCACTTTATCACCCTTTCGATTTTAATTCGTCGACGACCTTATCCATCTTCATACCTCTCGACCCTTTGACCAGGATGAGGTCGCCTTCCTTGACAATGGACCATATCTCCTTGGCGGCTGCCTCCGAATCCGGGAAATGGAAGATCCGCTCTTTGCTCATCCCCGCAGAACTTGCTCCCTCTGCCATGTGGGCGCTGAGCGGACCCGCGGCCATCAGGATGTCCCATCTCGTTTCAGCGACCTGTTCCCCGGCTCGAAAATGGAACTGCACTTCTTTCTCTCCCAGCTCAAGCATGTCACCCAGCACAGCGATTTTTCTCTGAGCCGGGAGCTCTGCCAGGCTTTTTAAGGCGGATTCCAACGCGGCCGGGTTTGAATTGTAACAATCATCGACGAGATGGATGTTTTCCCTCAGACAGATGTGAACCCCTCTCATCGGAAGAGGCTTGAGATTTTCAACCTGGGAAAGAAGAGATTCCAGGGGGAGGGCCAAGGCGTATCCTGCCGCCGCTGCCGTGAGAAAATTATAGAGTACACTTTCATAGAAGAAAGGAATCGAGGTCTTTGCCTTTTTCTCTCCGTATATCAAATCGAAAGATAATCCATCCCATCCGCCCTTCCGGACGTTCTGAGCGCGAATGTCGCATTTATCAGAAAGCCCGAAGAGAATCCTTTTCCCTTTCCAATCCGCGGCGATTTTGAGGACCAACTCGTCGTCCCCGTTGAGTATGGCTGTGCCATCCTTTTTGGTTCCAACGAGGATTTCTTTTTTGGCCAGAGCAATCTCTTCTATGCTCTTGAAGAACTGGAGATGAACGGGATTGATGTTAGTTATGACAGCTATGTCCGGAGGCGCTATCCGGGTCAAGGTAGTGATCTCCCCTGGATTGCTCATGGCCATCTCCAGGACGGCGACTTCATGGTCCTTTCTGAGCTTAAGGAGGGTGAGGGGAACTCCAAGATGATTGTTGTAATTTCCCTCAGATTTGAGCACCTTGAATTTTTTGGAGAGAAGGCAGGACGTAAACTCCTTGGTCGTTGTTTTACCGATGCTCCCTGTTATGCCGACGACCTTCAGGGAATGCTCTCGAAGAACTTTTGCAGCCAGTTTTTGGAGGGCATCAAGGGTATCCTTGACCTGGATGAGAGCGAATCCTGTGTCGTCGACGGTCACATTTTGAGAGATAACAGCACCTGAAGCTCCCCTCTGTAGAGCGGACGGGACAAAATCGTGGCCGTTCCTATCAGCGGTTATGGCAAAAAAAAGTTCGCCCGGCTCTGTCAGCCGGGTATCTATGTTGAATCTGTTAAAGGAGAGAGACTCTGAACCCTGAAGGATTGTTCCCTCGATCTTCTCTGCTATTTCCTTCAAGCTAAGGTTAGCCAAATTCAAATCCCTCCCTTTTTTTGCAAGATCTCTTGAATGACTTCAGCATCGTCGAAATGCAGAATCTTATCCTTGATGATCTGGTAATCCTCATGTCCTTTTCCGGCGACAAGGATGTAGTCTCCCTTGGCGGCGAGAGAAAGAGCCTGTTCGATGGCTTCTCTCCGGTCGGGGATGATCTGGTAATTTTTAGTTCCGGTTTTTTTAATTCCCGCTTCAATATCCGAGATGATGGCCAACGGGTCTTCGGAGCGGGGATTGTCAGAGGTGATGATCGTCCAGTCAGCGAGCCTGCCGGCAGCCTCGCCCATCCTCGGCCTTTTTGTCTTGTCCCGGTCTCCTCCTGCGCCGAAGACCAGAATGATGCGTCTAGGGTTGAACTCGCGGACGGTTTCCAGAAGGTTTCTGAGAGCATCGTCAGTGTGAGCATAGTCGACGAATACATGAAGCCCAAGGCAATTATCGATTTTTTCAAACCGCCCGGGCACACCTTTGAGTGAGGCAATGCCCTCTTTTATCGATGAGACCGGAAGGTTCAGGGTCAGGGCCACGGCTATTGAAGCCAGGATGTTGTAGAGGTTGGGCTTTCCCAGAAGAGGAGAGGAGAGAGTGAGCTGGCCGGCGGGATACTTCACCAGAGCTTCTATTCCCTTCTCAGTCAGGTTGATATTTTCCGCTGCGACCATTGCTCCCGGCTGAATGCCGAAGGTTATCGCTCCTGCTGGAAGCTGGGCTATCAATTTTTGCCCCCACGGATCATCCCGGTTGACCACGGCCATTCTTTTTTTGTGATTGAGAAAGAACAGCTTTTTCTTGGCTTCGAAATATCTGTCCATGGACTGGTGATAGTCCAGGTGGTCGCCGCTTAAATTCGCGAAAGCCACCACATCGAATCCTATCCCGACAACTCTCTTCAGTTCCAGAGCATGGGAAGAGACCTCCATGACGCAGTGAGTGGCTCCTTTGGCCAGCATCACGCTCAGTAACAA
>JAOUKO010000317.1 GCA_029882525.1 Candidatus Aminicenantota bacterium
GGCCGTGCCCATCACAGTCCCGGGCTGGGTATGGGAAAACGTCTCTGTCTCTTTCACGCCTTGAATATCGCTTTCTTCATCGGCTGACACCGGGTCCAACAGCTTGGCCAGCCCGAAATCAAGAAGCTTGGCGTGTCCGTCCCGGGTGACCATGATGTTGTCGGATTTGATATCCCGGTGAACGATATTCGCCTCATGGGCTTTGCTCAGGCCTTCGGCTACCTGAAGGGCGATCTCCACAGACCCGATCAAGTCCAGCTCGCGTTTGTCGATCAACTGGCTGACAGTCTTCCCCTCGACAAACTCCATGGCGATGAAAGTCGTTCCGCTGACTTCATCCACATCATAGATCTGGGCGATTGCGGGATGGGTCACGGCAGAAGCCGCTTTGGCTTCCTGGAGAAAACGCCTTCGCCGGTCAGAGTCAGCGGTGAGGTCAGCTCTGAGCACCTTCAAGGCCACGGGCCTGTCCAGGCGGACATCGCGGGCACGGTAGACCACGCCCATGCCCCCTTTGCCGAGGAGCTTCTCGATCTTGAAGTGTTTAAGCTCTTTTCCGACCATTTTCATTCTCTGGGAAATGAAGATACACGTATTGTTTCCTCTTTTGATGAGCGCCTCGGACTTTCTTCATAATTTCCTACGCCTCTGTGATATTACCAGCCTGATAAATATTGTCAAGGACTGAGTTTTGAGTTTCATCCTTCCTCACTATTACAATACGAAATTTGAAACAAATCGCTTCAGAAAAAAGTAGGATTTGCGAAAAACACGACTAAAGTCGGGCTCAGGCTTGCATAATTTCAGTAATTTTGCTTGCCCTGCCAGATCAATATAAGCCAAAAACCGCATTTAAAACCCAGGGGCATGCTTACAGAGCTTCAACAATTCGAATCAACCTGGAATAGAAACCAAAAGAAATTTTCGTATCCAAGGAAACAATATATGGTCAACCCGTTGAAATGATCCAACTCCCCACAGACCGATAAGATTCAGTTCTGTTTCTGGCGATTGAGTTTGCTGAAATCAGAGAATGCTTCTGAATCCTCAACATATTTCAACACAAAATTCTGAAGCTCCCCGGTAGGAGCAGTGAGGACAATTCTGTCTTCAACGCGAACATGAGCGATGTTGACTTTATTCCCGTCAATCATTTCCTCAAGCCAGTCATGGTCGAGACAGACCAGGCGAAGAACATCTTTTTCAATCCATATTCTATAAAAAGAATGGACTGGAACCAGATGAATATCCAGTCCATACTCTCCCATATCTGGCACCTGAGGATAGATATCCAAAAAAAGAAACTTTCCGAGTTTAACCAGATGAGCTTCGTATCTGCCTGCCTCATCGTAATCCAGTATCTCTATCGACTTCTTGCTGGACTCCTGCCCGGTAATGATCAACTCGTAAGCATTTTCCCCCGACTGTTTAAAGGTATATATATTTTCCTCTTCTTCTACTTTCCAGGTGCCCAGAAGCTCTGGAACGAACGCCAGGTCTTTCTCTGTATACAGAGGATGAATAGAGGTCACAAAGCAACTCGCCGTGAATAACGCCGTAGCAAAAATGACTAGAATTCTTATAAAACGCATTTTATCCCCTCCTTTAACCGTTTTGATTCAGACTTTATTTAAATTGCATTTATTGTTCTCCATTGATCCTTTTTAAACCTTTCTCATTCTTAATGCTGACTTTCCTGGAATTATAATTTTATTATATAAGTTTTTCAAACTTGTTTTTGCCTGTATTCATGATTGGATCTTTTTATTTATCTCCAAATATTTCCGGCAGGTTCTTGATCCTGTATTCCGCGTAGATGTCGCGGTCTTCTTTTTCTTCTTTGAGTATGAAACCGAAATCAAAAAATTGAGCCTCTTCTAAGGATAAACCCCGGGGTGGATTCAACACATAAATAAACCGGCCTTCTGGATCATAGATATCGATTTCAATAGTCTCGATCCCGGTTATCGAATACACAGCCACATAGCCCCTGGGAAGACACTTGATGTCCCTGATGGCACAGAGCTCGTCGGGATAGATATCCATCCACCACTCCCAATTGCTTTCATATTTCTCCTGGAAATGCTTTCTTTTCTCATCCATATTCAGAGAGAAGTTCTTATGAGCTTTATCAAAAACGAAAAGGCTTTCTCCTGCCAGCTTCTGAGCAGAGATCTTGTACTCTGTGTTGAGCACTGTGTAGACCCGCTTCTTATAATCATCATAAATCCAACGAATTCTCGGCGTGGCCCAGCTGTCCGCAAAAGCAGACTGCCCTTTTCTCACCAGGCCAACATCTTTGGCTTTAAAATAGTCGAAATGGATCTTATCTTTACCCTCCAGGACTCGCTCCACGTAGGAAACAATGGTCCATTCACGCATCTCTTTCCCCTCCTGCACCCGTTCCCGCCTCTCTGCAATCAACCTGTTCTCATCCACATACTTCACAGGATAGTACCAATCATCCAGCTTAATCTCTCCTAAAAGATTTCTCTCCATATCGAACCTGGCGATCTTACGTCCGCCTGTGGCCCAGATCTCGCCTGCCTTTACAAAATCAAGAGAGAGACCGCTGTATTGGGGGAATTCCCCAGGCCCCTGGCCGATCCGGATGAAAGAACCGAGATAATCCCCTTGGCTGCTGAACTGAAAAACATCCCTCGACTTCCAGATCATCAAGTAAACATTTCCTACAGGATCCTTCCAGAAATAATCAAAAACGACAAAGTCTCCGATCTCGAATTCAGCGGGGTCGATCCTTAAAACTTCCTCCACTTCCAGGTCGATGGTTCCTTTGAGCGGCTCAGCGGGATTATGGATATGTTTGACGCCGTCAATGACCTCGGTCGTTATTCCCTGCTTTTTGCAGCTTATTGTCAAAAAGCCAAAAATGAAGGCCAAACAGAATAAAACCGGGATACTGCGCATATGAATTATTCTATCGATCATGATTGGAATTCCCTTTCATTTACTATTACGATTAGGAGTGCTTTTTCGTTACCTGGAAACTCCGGAAATTTTGAATCAACTGTTCGCCTCAAATCTTTCCAAGCTGTCCTACGCGGCCCTATACCGGAGCTCAAAATAACGAACATCTGTGATAAAGACAGAATATGTTATGCGCCAATGGACAGTCAGGGTTGTCAGCTGTACTTACTTTTTTTCCAAGATGTAATAGGATAATTGGCCCGCCTGAAATGCAACCCTCAACCATCCCTGGGAGAAGATAAAGATCTGGTAAACCAGGAACATGATCAGGATCGCGACCGCACTTGAGAATGGAAGGACAAATCTCAACAGCCAATAGACCAAAATGAGTGCCAATCCGGTCAGTACCAATAGATAATACAGGCTTAAAGTTCCCCCCAGTCTCTTGAAGATAAACCCGATGCTCTGCAACAGGGAGCGGAACACATAACGG
>JAOUKO010000318.1 GCA_029882525.1 Candidatus Aminicenantota bacterium
GAAATGCTCTACATCGCTGATGAGGTCTTTTTCACAGGATCTGCCGCAGAGATCACCCCCATTCGGTCCATTGATAAGATAGCCATCGGCAGTGGCAAGAGAGGACCGGTCACTAAGAAAATTCAGGATGAGTTTTTTGCTTATATCAAAGGAGAGAGAAAAGATAAATACAATTGGCTCATGTATGTTTGAACTCAGCCTAAAGGAGTTAAGCCATGAAAATTGATGATTTCTTAAAAATAGCCATCGAAAGCGAGGCCTCTGACCTTCATTTGAAGCCGGGAAACCATCCCATCCTCCGCATCAATGGAGTGCTCAAGCCGTTGACCGCGTTTCCTCGATTGACCTCCGAACACACCGATGCGCTGGCAGGCCAGATCATGACCGGGTCCCAGAAGAGCTTGCTGGAAGAAGATTTGGACCTGGACCTGGCGTACAGTTTCGCAGGATTCGGGAGATTCAGGGGGAACATCTACTATCAGCGAGGTTCGCTAGCCGTAGCTCTGAGAATCATTCCCTTGGAGCCCAAAGCGATCAAGGAGCTGAGGCTTCCCGAGGTCCTGGAGATGATCTCTCTCGAACAGAGGGGATTGGTGCTCTGCACCGGCACTACGGGCAGCGGAAAGACGACCACTCTGGCCAGTATGGTTGATTTCATCAACACCCAAAGGACTGAAAACATCATCACCATTGAAGACCCCATAGAATATTTGCACCGCGATAAGAAATCCACTGTCTGCCAGAGGGAGGTGGGAGTGGATGTAAAGAACTTCGCCAGAGGGCTGAGAGCGGCTCTCCGTGAAGATCCAGATGTCATTCTCGTCGGCGAGATGAGAGACAAAGAGACGATAGAAACAGCTATCGTAGCTGCAGAGACCGGCCATCTCGTCATGAGTACTCTTCACACCCTGGATGCCGTAGAAACGATCAACCGTGTCGTTTCCGTCTTCCCGCCTCACAGCCAGAAACAGGTCAGGTTTCAGCTGTCCAGTATCCTGAAGGCTGTCATATCCATGCGGCTCATCCCGGAGAAAGGCGGAAAAGGCAGAGTCCCGGCAGTGGAGATCATGATCAACACTCCTTATATCCAGGAGTGCATCATCAAGAAAGAGAAGACGGCTCTCATCAGGGATGCCATCGAAGCCGGCGTCTCTCAGTATGGTATGCAGACCTTTGACCAGTCGATATATTACCTCTATAAGAACGACCTGATTTCTTTCGAGCAGGGCCTGAGGTATTCATCGAATCCCAACGACTTCAAGCTCAGAGTGGCAGGCATTCAATCCTCATCGGATGTTTCTCGTGAAGAGATGGAAAGAGATATATCTAAGAAAATTGAAAAAGAAGAATAGAACTCTAAATGAAGTCCCAGGAGATACGAGAGAAATTTCTCGATTTTTTCTCTGATAAAAAACATAAAATAGTCAAAAGCTCATCCCTTCTTCCCAAGGACGATCCCACCATCCTGTTCACTAACGCGGGAATGAATCAATTCAAGGATACATTTCTGGGTCTCGAGAGGAGGAGTTATAAGAGGGCCGCATCCGTCCAGAAATGCTTGAGAGTGAGCGGCAAGCATAACGACCTGGAGCAGGTAGGCAGGACGAACAAGCACCACACCTTCTTCGAGATGCTGGGAAATTTTTCCTTCGGAGATTACTTTAAGAAAGAGGCCATAGAATTTGCCTGGCAGCTTATCGTCGATGTTTTCAAACTCAAAGGGGATCGAATCTATGCCACTGTGTATAAAGAGGATGATCAAGCTTACAAGCTCTGGAATGAGGTCATAGGTCTCCCCCCTGAGAAGATATTCAGGTTCGGAAAAAAGGATAATTACTGGGCAATGGGAGAAACCGGTCCCTGTGGTCCCTGCTCCGAGATCCATTACGACCTAGGCACAGAAATCGAAACGGGGAAGCCTTCCGAACTGATAGAGAAGGGGAGTGATCGCTTTTCAGAGCTGTGGAACCTGGTTTTCATGCAGTACCACCAGGATGAGAGAGGAAAGCTCCATCCCCTGCCATCGCCTTCGATCGATACCGGGATGGGACTGGAGAGGCTGGCTGTCGCACTCCAGGGGAAGAAAAGCAATTTTGATACTGACTTATTTTCTCCTCTTATTCGCGAGGTGTGTGATTTTGCGCGAAGAGAGTATCCATCCAACGATAAAGGTGATGTGGCCGTCCGGATTATCGCTGACCACGTTCGTGCTGTCACCTTCTTGATCGCTGATGGAATCATGCCTGCCAACGAAGGCCGGGGTTACGTGCTGCGGAGGTTGATCCGACTGGCTTTCCGACAGGGAAACGCAGTTGGGATTGAGGAACCTTTTCTGTTCAAACTGGTGGGAGTGGTCGTTGATATCATGAAGGATGCCTATCCAGAGCTGCTCCCTTCTGCCAATTATATCTCAAAAATCTGCTACTCGGAGGAAAAGCGCTTCGCCTTAACCCTTTCTTCCGGGCTCCGTACTTTCAACCAGTTCGTAAAAGAAGCCAAGACAGCCGGAAAGAAGGTCCTTTCCGGCGCTAAAGCATTCAAATTATACGACACCTACGGCTTTCCTCTTGACCTTTCTAAAGAGCTGGCTGAAGAGCAGAATATGACAGTTGAGGAGAAAGGTTTTTCCCGGGAACTGGAGGGCCAACGCCAGAGGGCCCGTCTTTCCTGGGTAGGTGCAGAGAAACAGAAAGGCAAGAAAATCTACGAGAGATTAAAGGACCTTCGCGTCCAGTACGTGGGTTACGAGCAGGAAAAGATTCCTGAAGCCAAGGTTACTGCTCTCTTGAAAAAGGATCAAGTCGTCCAAGAGCTTAAGGAAAGAGAGGCTGGAGAGCTTTTCCTTGACCAAACGCCCTTCTACGCGGAAGCCGGAGGTCAGACCGGAGATTCGGGGATCTTGAAGAATCCCCATTTTTCTGCTGTCGTCGAGACGGCCTTTTATCCTACTCCTGACCTTATCGCCCATAAAATCAAAGTGCTCTCTGGAAAAATCAAGGTGGACGATAAAGTCGAGGCAGCCGTTGATTCTCTAAACCGCAGGAAAATCAGTAACAATCATACCGCCACCCATCTTCTCCATGCCTCTTTGAGACAGGTCTTGGGTGATCATGTCAAACAGGCCGGTTCGCTGGTCTTAGCCTCCCGGTTCAGGTTCGATTTCACTCATTTCGCTTCTTTAAGCAGTTCCGAGCTGAAGCAGATAGAGCTGCTCGTCAACGAGAAAATTAGAGAAAACATAAAAGTGACCACCAAGCTCACCACTCTCGAAGAAGGGCTCAAAGAAGGGGCTGTAGCCATTTTCGAAGAAAAGTACGGGGAGAAAGTGAGGATGGTCACCATCGGAGATTTCAGCAGGGAGCTCTGCGGGGGTGTCCACGTACACTCAACTGCCCAGATAGGCCTGTTCAAGATT
>JAOUKO010000319.1 GCA_029882525.1 Candidatus Aminicenantota bacterium
ATATGGCAGTTTAAAAGCCGGGCTTCTTTTTCAATCTGAACCGCCAGCTCCCGGGTCGGTACGATGATCAGTGCCTTTTTTCTCTTGGACGCGCTGTCTCGGAGCATACGCTCAAACAGCGTGATCAGGAACGCGGCGGTTTTGCCGGTTCCGGTCTGGGATTGAACAGCTACGTCCCTGCCCTGCAGAGTTTGAGCCAGGGTTTGTTCCTGGACGGCCGTCATCTCTTTATAGCCTCTGTCCGCGATTCCACGCAGGAGTTCGGGCTCGAGTTTCAATTCATTAAATTCCATTTATTTACCTTATTATCGGATTAAAACATGAGGGGATGAATGTCAGAGGAAATTATCGTTCGGGTGGGAAAAACAATTTGCCTTGACTATTTCCTTCCAGATGTTTGAAGTGCCAGTATACCCTATACACGAATATATAGCAAGGCAAATTATTTTAATTAATAAATTTATTAAGCTCTTTTTTTATTCTATCAATATCTAAGGATTTCCACGAGTTTTGATTTTAATGAATTAATATCTTCGCCTAATGATTTATGAAATGATGGATCATATCCTCTGTGTTCCTGAACGAAATATTTGATTTCATCGGCCAATACTTTGTTTTCTTCATGCTGTATTTTAAAGCTTTGACTATATAACTCATCAAAATGTTGAGAAAATGATTCTTCACTTTTTTCCGATTCAACAATTTTTATAAATGCCGAAAGGCTCTCCAGTATTTTGTTTAAAACAATACGATCCTCTCTTTTTTGATTTTGTTCCTGTTTCTTTTTATTCTTTGCCTGAGATGTTCGATCCGATAATGATTTAATAAGAAATCCAAAGCCTGCGCCTAACAATATCAACAAAATTCTTTCTTCCACCATTTCCTCCTTTTTTATTTTCCCTGTAAAATTTCGTCTTGAAAACCTCGTATTTAAACAAACTCTGTAAATGAATATTCTGTATGACCTATTTTATTCCAAAGGAACGTCAGCTATCAAGTCTCAACCACAAAAATTAACCATCGAAAATGAAAGTTTAATTTATTCTTTATCTTCAGTTATTGCTGGAATCACTTTCGCACTGAAAATACGGTATGGCTGCTGAATGCCAGAAGGGCTTAAACCCCTGAGCTCCCTGCTGAGAATTTCCCTCCCCCATTCATCTTCTCTGAGGCGCCTATTCGTTCAGCGGTCTTTGAATCGAAAGAATAGGGCTTCCTGACTTCCACTCGCCTCTATTATTAAACAAAACTCCAATCTTTGTCACTTTGGACCTTTCCAATATATGATATAATAATTATAGTTTTTTACTGACCGAGATTAATTTTCTAAAAGGGGATAAATGAGAATCAAACTAATCATATCAATAACTCTCTTTCTGTTGGCTCTAGCCTGCGCCGATATGTCAATATACCTTTTTCTGAACACGACATTAAGGCGGTTAGGATTTATCATCGGCATAGGGATTGCTCATCTAATCGGCATTGTTGGGGCTGTATTCTTCTGGTTTTATATTTTCATGAAAATCAATAGAGGAACTGGTAGATAGTACTTTATGATCAAAGAATAAGATAAAAAAAAGGAGCTCAAAAATATATTTTTAGGAATAAAAAAGGAGAGCTTAGGGAAGTTGACTCCGATGACGAAGAATAATTAATAAGAAGAGGATTTAAAAAATGCCCATATATTTTAAATTTAAAATTTGTGGAGAAAAAGCAAATAAGAAAATGAGACGCTGTAAAATTCTTTTTATCTTAATCGCGTTGTTCTTTCTCCAGTTTCATTCTTCCGGAATGAGTACGGACTCGACTCAGCAGAATAAGATGGCAAAAGAATTACACCATGAAGTCACCGTAACCCTGAAGTTAATACAGGTCTATGTAACAGACAACCAGGGAAATCCGGTTACAGATTTGAAGAAATCGGATTTTGAACTGTATGATAATGGAAAAAGAAAGACCCTGACAGAATTTGAGAAACATGTTCTTTTCTCTCTGCCGCCAACAAAGATCACTATCGAAAAAAAGACACAAACCCCTCCTTCTCTGAAGTTAAGCCGAAAGTTCATCCTTTTCTTTGATTTTGCCCTCAACTCGGCTCAAGGAATCAGAAGAGCAGTAAAGGCAGCCTCTTACCTTATCGACACCCATCTCATTCCCACCGATGAAGTCAGTGTCATTTCATATTCTGCCTTAAGGGGTTTAACTCTGCATTCAGACTTGACAACCGATCATCAAATGATTCGCAACATCGTGAAGAGGTTTGGAATAAAGGAAGTTTTAGGAAGAGCAGAAGACCAGCTTCAAAAAAAGGAAGTTTCAGGAAGAGCAGAAGACTGGTTTCAATACTGGGATTACAGCTATAATATCATAAAGTATTCAAGAGAAATAAGGGATCTGGCCAAGGCTCTCAGTTATGTCCCTGGCCAAAAGCAAATCATTTTCTTTTCCTCCGGAATCAAATACAACGCATTATTTCCTGTACGCTCTATTAGAATTCCCCAAATGATGAAAGATTATGAGGAGATGAGCAAGGAGCTGGCAGCATCGAACTGTACCGTCCATTCCGTATACACAGCAGCATCCGACGCAGACATGGACCTGGAATTGGATCGAGATGTTTATGTTACCGGTAGATCAATGAAAGAGAGCCCCAAAAAAGATATCAAGGAAACCGGTGTTTTCTCCCTGGGAAGACTTTCTGAAGTCACGGGAGGGAGATACTTTGGCAGTATTTTTCAATATGAAAAGATTATGGAGGAAATTCAGAAAATCACCGCATCTTTCTATGTTCTGGGTTATTATGTCAATGAGAACTGGGACGCGAAGTACCACCGTATAGAAGTGAAGGTCAATCGCAGCGGATGTCAGGTGCACGCACAGAAAGGATACTTCAACCCCAAGCCATTTGCCCGATTCTCCAAGATTGAAAAAGAACTTCATCTGATGGGTCTGGCCGTAAACAGGAAGTCCCCCTTCGGAGACCCGCAGGAATTTCCCCTGATCGCCCTTCCTTTTTCAGACAAGGAGGGGCCTAACGTTGTTATACTTTCCGAAATCGACCCGGAAAAGATGAGAGAAGTGCTGGCTGGAGAAGTCGAGATGGTGACTTTTATTTTTAATCCCATGAATGAGATATTGGATCAGGTAAGAATAAAAATGGATCTTTCTAATGTCTCTGAAAAGAAGAATTATCTCTACTGCATTTTTTCTCTTGAACCAGGGAACTACGAATGTTGCTTGGTCCTGCGAAATTTAAAAACAGGAGAGGCGGCAGTAGCCTCATCCTCTGTCTCAATTCCCGTTTCATATTCTGGGATACATCTTTTCAAACCTTTGGTATTCATACCCGATGAAGAGGCCACCTATATATATGCAAACAAAGGGCAAAAAGAAGGAAATTCAGGG
>JAOUKO010000320.1 GCA_029882525.1 Candidatus Aminicenantota bacterium
CCTCTTTAGGCGAATACAAGGACAGTATTCTCGTTTCTCTCAAGAATATAAGTGGAGGCGGAGAAACCGAGAATTCAACATCAGATAAAAATGGAGGTATCAAATGGAAGAAAAAGTCGTCGTCACCAGACAACCAAAATCTCCCGCTCTCGCAGGAATTCTCTCCTTTTTCTTTCCCTTCGGAGTGGGTGCGTTCTACAACAGTCAACCCATAAAAGGTTTCATTTACCTTCTTCTCTTCGCCGCGCTGGTCACCATGCAGTCGAACGGAGAAGTCCAGCCGTTTGTCGGGATTCTCCTGGGTGGTTTTTACATCTACCAGATTATCGAATCCATCAACACTTCGAAAAGCATCAACCGCAGGGCATTGACCGGTGAAGAAGTGGAAAAAGAAAAGGAAGAGCTTCCGGAATTCGTCAAAACAGGCTCTGTGTTCTGGGGAATCGTCCTGCTGGCACTGGGAGTCATTCTTCTTCTGGCCAATTTCGATGTCATCAGCTACGAAACAGTTTTCGACTTCTGGCCCGTAGCGATCATCGTCGTCGGAGTGAAGCTCGTTGCCGACTATGTCGTCAAGAAGAACGGCAGCCGCAGCTAAAGGAGGAGTGAAATGGCAAGACAGAAAAGAAAAGACGCGCTCGCTTGGGGAATCATCCTGATAGTTATCGGTGTGGTCATCCTGCTGAGCAACATCCATATCACTGGATGGGATTTCTGGGAATTCTTTGCCCGGCTCTGGCCTGTGATCCTGATACTCTGGGGACTCTGGAAGCTCTACTACGGGATAAAACAGAAGACAGAAGAAAAGAGACCTGAGTAGGTATCAAAATGAAAGCAAAGGAAATCATCCTCCTAATCCTCATCATTGTTGTCGGCATCCTCTTCCATCAGTTGTATACGGGAAAAATCGATGTTTATTTTGACTTAGATGACGACTTCATTGTCATCTCCAATGAATTCGACTACGAAGACTATCAGGAGCTCGAGCCCCCCTTCCCTGCTCTGCTTCAAGTCACGAACTCCTACGGAGATGTTGAAGTCACAGGAAACGATGAGGAGAAGATAGCCGTTACCCTGCGCAAAAAAATCTGGCGCAGAAAAGAGGATACAGCCCAGAAGATCGCAGATGAGCTGAAGATGGTTATCCAGGAAGAAGCTGACCGTTTGGTCATTTCCACAAGCGGAGATGAGTTCGGAAGAAAGAATTTCAAATTAAGCTTTAAGATTTCCGTTCCCATGAGAATGGATGTGAAGGTGAGCAATTCCTACGGTACAGTCGATGTGGCCAATGTGAAAAACGTGGATATCACCAATCCTCATGGCAAAATTTTCGCCTCGGACATAACCGGGCAGACCGTCCTGGAAAACAGCTATGAGACCGTTGACGTTGAAAATATTGACGCTGACCTTGAACTGGAAAGCCACAACTCCTCTGTCCACGTGAGCAAGGTCAGGGGCAAAGCCCATATTGTTCACCGCTACGGGGAAATTCAGCTGGACGATATCTCCGGGGATGTGAAGGTCGAAGGTTCGCATTCTGAAATCTACGGCAAAAAACTGGCAGGGCCTGTTGAGATCGAGAGTTCGTACAAAAAGATCACTCTTATCCATGTGGGCCCGACAAAAATCAAGGGATACAATTCGACCATCGAGGTTGAGGGAGCAAAAGAGCTTCTCGATGTAAAAAACGACTACGGGAAAGTCCGGGTCAACAGCATCGATGGCGACCTGGTGATCGATGGCAAAAATCTGGAGGTCACCGGGAAAAGTATCGTTGGCGATAAAATCGATATCACCTCTTCCTACCGGGACATCGAGCTTACTGAATTCTCAGGGAAAACGACGATCGTCCTCTCCAACGGCGAAATCGTCCTTACCCCTTACCCTTTGACCCACCCGATAGAGGTAAAAGGAGAATACGCCAACATCAAACTGCGCTGGCCTTTGGGGAAAAAGTACCGGTTCGAAGCCAAAGTGAAGAACGGGGAAATCGAGTGGGGGCTTCCTGTTGAAATATCCGTTCAGGAAGAAGACCACACCAGGACCGTCACAGCCTTTATCCAGGAAAAAGAGAGCCCCTCTATCTTCCTTTCCACCAGCTATCGCACAATCTGGGTCGAACAGTAAACCCAGGCCAAAAACGGAACATCAAAAGAAAAGTCCGTTGCTCGGAACGGGCTTTTTTTGCGGAAAAATTGAATTATCGGGGATAGTCCCCAATTTACAAAATCCAAGGACAAAATAGAAACGCAAACTGAATTATGGAAAAAGCATTAAAAAAAGAAAAGGTGCGGCTAGGACTTGGCTTTCAAGTTTAAGATCTTATCGTTCAAGCAGCCGATGATCTTTATGTTGAAGTAGGAAATGGCATTCGCCAGGTCTTTTTTGTATTTGGTGACATAACGGACAAAATTATTTTCATTATTATTACGCAAGAGGTTTTCGAACTCCGCCACTTCGTCGGTAAGCTCGATCAGAAAATGATTGATGGTCCGGTACTGGGAATTTATCTCGATCAAATCCTTGCCTCTGAGCTTGCTGAAGTCAAGATAAGGAGGAAGAGACTGGAGGATGAGGAGGCTTTCATTGCGCAATTCGGTCACGGACTCCTTCATCTCCTGGAAGAAAGATTTGTATTCCAGGGGCTCATTCAGTTTTTCTTCCACTTTATCGAGCAGGGCCTCGTACTGGTCCTTTACAGAATTGACGATTTCCTTCACCCCGAAGTACTTCCTTTTGAAATGAAAAAGGTCGATGAAATCTCGGCCGATATAGATTTTATCCTTGTAGTTGGTCATGAGTTCCCGTGGAGAATGGGTGTAAAACTTGATCTCGTAGCGCCTTCCTTCCGAATCCCTTTCCCTCAACCTGGCCAGCACAACATAGTTGTTCTGCTCAGCAAAATAGCTGTTCACATCGAGAAGGACTGAGTAGACTGCTAGATTCTGGATGATATACTCCTTCAAATAATCGAGAAGAGCCTCATTCTTGCTGATAAAATCACTGATCGTTTCGTTAGGAGTCGGAGTGATGACAGAATAGGAAGGAGAGAGAAGGTAGAGGACAGGACCTGTTCCCAGCTCGAGATACAGATTTTTGAGTACATTTTGATGGAGGTCGCTGAGCAGAATGTGGCGCAAGGCCGGCAAACTTTTCAGGTCGACTTTGGACAGCTCTTCAACTTCGTTCATATCACGAAACCCTTGCTATAGGTAGAGGAATGCTATCACCACGGATAAAAAAAATCAACCCCACCCAAAGGTCCAGTCTGGATTGGCGTAGCGCTCTTTCTCTATTTTTGCAATGAGCTTTCTCTCACCGGTATTGAATGCCTTTGGTGTTAACCGGACATTGAAGAATTCGGAAATGCCAGAAGTCAGACATTCAACGGCCCGGT
>JAOUKO010000321.1 GCA_029882525.1 Candidatus Aminicenantota bacterium
CTCCGCAAAGACAGCGAGTTTTTTATCCCAGGCAAAGGCGGGAAGGCTGCTTCTCTTCCTGACTTCATTGACCTTGTTGAAGGTGACCTTTTGAACATCTTCGCTGCTCATGTTTTTGTATTCGCTTTCAGGAAAGAGAAGGATGGTGATGAAATAGGTTCCTCCCGGGAATTTTTCGTTCCTATTGTAACTCACCCCTAAACCTGCTTTTTCATATTTTCTGTCCAGGATGAGTTTGGCGTAGATAGACTCAATGCCATCCAGTGCAGGAGAAGTGATGAAGTGGTACAGGGTGGACCCGAACCGCCGAGGCAGAGGGGGTGGAGGGCTGCCTTTTTCCGAATTCAGGGAGCATCTGTAGGCATACTCGTCCGCTTCGGGCAGGAAGAAGAGAGGAGCAAGGTTGTTCTCGCGGCGGAGCCGGTTCATGGCGTATTGAATATCTCTCTGGACCTCACTCCCGCTTTTCCCGAGGGGAGCTCTTCGGAAATCCTGGGTAATGTAATAACCGTTTCCCTCTCTAAAGACCGCAGCGATTCCCACTTCGTCGAAACCCGGGGTGAGGATGTTCTCTCGATGTCCGGGGCTGTCCATCAGCTCTTGATGAATGAGTTCGGGCTGATAGCCGTTGCTGTAGGCCACGTTTTCCCCGATGGCAATAAAATGGAAGCCGGCCTTAATCAGGCGTTCCAGGTAGGATTTACCATCAGAAGAGGAATGGGTCAGTTCTTCTCGGGAGGCCATGTCCTGGCTGTGTCTGCGGGCAAGACGGCTCAGGTCCGGAGAAAAGCGGACCGCAGCAAGGCCCCTTTTTTGTCTCTCCTTGTTGACCAGGTCGAAGAGCGTCTTTTCCAGGGAATAGAGCGCCTCCCGGCTCGACGGCAGTTCTTCCTGGTGGAAACTGTCCAATGTTTTTGAGGAAAAAGAGGCCAGCAGGAAGCAGAGAAATATAATTTTAAAAGTTCTCTTCGCCTTAACCATATTTTCGCTTTACTTTTCGATATTTTATCTTAACATAAAGAGAGAAAAAATGAAGAGGAGGTCAGAATGAGAAACAAAAGATTCTTTTCATTCTTGATAGCCTTCAGCTATCTTATCTTATCGCTTGCCGTGACCGTCCAGGCTTTGCCGGCGCAGCAGGCGGACGAACAGAAGATACTCCAGACACTCCATTCCATTTCGAGCCATAAGCTCTTCGACTATGTGAAGGAATTGGCTTCGGATAAATATGCCGGCCGCCTGACCGGGACAGAGGAGTACAACGCGAGCGCGGAGTGGGTGGCATCCCATTTCAAGGATTGGGGCATTGCGCCAGTCGGCGATAACGGGACCTATTTCCAGGCCTTTCCCATTCCCTACACGCTGGTTTTTGAGGACTGTGAGGTCTATCTTCATATTCCCTACAAGGACTCAGTCCTTAAAAAATACTACCGCTATGAGGATGAGTTCATCCCCGGCTCCACTTCAGGCTCGGGAGAGGTGACGGCCGAAGTCATCTATGTCGGCTACGGAGCCACGGCTCCTGAGCTGGGCTATGACGATTATGAGGGCGTGGATGTCAAAGGCAAGATCGTCCTGATGGAGCGGGAAGCGCCCGTCTCTCCTGATGATGAGGAGCTGTTCAAGAAATGGCGGCCGTACTCCTTCCACCAGTACAAACTCCAGAATGCTGTCAAGCACGGAGCAAAGGGCATGCTCTACAACTACGGCCCCATCTCCAACCCGAACAACGCTTATGATGAGAATTTTATCTACAGCCATGTGGGGAGTGTGGTGGTCGAGGATGTTTTTTCCGGCACCGGCCGCAAGCACAGTGATGTCGTGGCTGCGATCAGAAAAACTCTCAAGCCCCAGTCTTTCGCCACCGGAAAAACAGTCACCATAAAGAACACCACCGAGCATCATCCGGAAGGCATCGGCTACAATGTCATCGGCATCCTGGAAGGCTCTGACCCAGCGCTCAGGGAGGAACTGATCATCATTGGCGGCCACCTGGACCATCTCGGCCGCTGCTACGAGATCATGCCCGGAGCAAACGATAATGCCTCGGCCGTGTCGGTCGTCATGGGAATCGCCGAGGCCATGGCGGAATGCCCGGTCAAGCCCCGCCGCTCGGTGATGTTTCTCTGTTTCGGTGCCGAGGAGCAGGGTGTTGTAGGCTCTGAGTATTATTGCGACTATCCGGTTGTTCCTTTAAATAAGACATTGGGTTTGATCAACATAGACGGTGTCGGCTGCGGGGATAGGCTGAGCGCCCTGGCTGCCAGGAACTACCCCGAGTTCTGGGAATTTATCCAAAAAGCCAACGAGAGGTACATCCACCGCGAGATAAGGACTTCTTATTTTGCCAATATCGCCCGGCCGCGCTTGGACGCAGCCCGGTTCATGTGGAAGGGCGTCCCGACCCTTTCCTTTGGAGCTTCCGGCGCCCGCTCTTATTACCACATCACAAAGGACAACATCGACACCATCACTCCCGAGATCCTGGAAGACCTGGCCCAGCTCCTTTTTGCGGCCGTGCTCGACATGGCCAACCAGGATTCGCTTGATTTCAGAAAGTAGGATGTATAGGCGATGAGATTCCAGGTTCCCACCCGGATTTATTTCGGCTCCGGGATGATCTCCCGGCTGAAAGAGATCGTCGAAGAGAATTTCAGGGGAGCCGGCCTTTATCTGGTCACTGACCGGGGAATCATCGACTCGGGTATCGCTGAAAAAGTGCTCAGTCTGTATCCGGAGGTCCAGGTGTTTGATAAGGTCGAGCAGAACCCTAAACATTCCACAGTGAACACAGCCGGAGAGATCGCCCGCACCTTGAAGCCGGATGGGATCATCGGACTGGGCGGGGGAAGTGCCATTGACGCGGCCAAAGCCGTGGCTCTGCTGGCGACCAACCAGGGCCGTATCGAAGACTATGAAGGAAGAGAAAAATACAAGAATCCTCCTCTGTCTGTCCTGGCCATTCCCACCACCTGCGGCACCGCAAGCGAGGTGACCTGGGTTTCGGTGGTGACTCACAGCGGTCGCATGTTCAAGATGAGTATCAAAGGCCCGCATATGTTCCCTGCTGTTGCGCTTGTCGACCCCGATTTGCTGATTTCGCTCCCGCCGCCGCTCGTCGCATCGACCGGAATGGACGCCCTCACCCATGCCATAGAGGCCTTTACGGTCAAAGCGGCGACATTCATGACCGATATTTTTGCCCGAGAAGCGCTCCACCTGATTTTTCAGTCCCTGGAAAGAGCATATAAAAACATAAAAGCGGATAAAGAGGCCAGAGAGAAGATCATGATGGGCAGCATGATCGCGGGCATGGCTTTCGGCAACAGCGACGTCGGGGCTGTCCACTGCATCGCCGAAGCGGTGGGTTCTCTCTACGACACTCCCCATGGC
>JAOUKO010000059.1 GCA_029882525.1 Candidatus Aminicenantota bacterium
ATCATCCTGGGCAAAGAAGACGATCCTGAGCATCCTGAAAAGGATAAGTACAAGAGAGCAAACATCTATTTGAACCTATGGGAAAAGAAAGGGATTCTCCTCCGGGAGAGCCAGGAAGCACTCTATCTGTATGAGCAGGAATTCCGGGTGAAGAACGAGCAGAAAAAAAGGATAGGCCTCATCTCAAGAGTCAAACTGGAGGAGTTTTCTTCACGAAAAGTCCTTCCTCACGAAAAAACCTTCCCCAAGCACAAGGCGGACAGGCTCAACCTCCTGAAAGCGACCAACACCAACACCGGACAGATCTTCCTTCTTTACAATGATGATGATAACAGGGTTTCTAAGTCTGTAAAAAAGGCATTATCCAAGGCTGAGCTGGGAGCTGATGTTAGAGACGAGGAAAACTTTCATCATACGCTGTGGATCATAAAAGACAGAGAGGACATCCAGGCAATTCAGGAGGCCATGGCGGATAAGGTGTTGATCATTGCCGACGGCCATCATCGTTACGAAACATCCCTGAACTATCAGAAATATAAGAGCGAAGAATCGGGAGGAGCCGAGGGGACGGAGCCTTTCAACTATATCATGATGACGCTTTTCCGGCTTGATGACCCGGGCCTGGTGATCCTTCCCACTTACAGGCTGGTAAAAGGACTGGACAGGCTCTCCGAACAAGGGCTCAAAGACATTCTTGGCCCTTCCTTTGATATCTCTGAAGTCGACTGGTCAGATACATCTGATAATGAAGTCCTGGAGAGAGTTCAGGAGCAAGTCCTGAACGGCAATCATACCTTCGCCGCTTTTGTTCCCGAGCTTAAAAAGTCTCTCATTCTCCGCCTGAAGTCCGAGGATGTTCTCGACAGAGAGATTACCGAAGCCAGGTCAAGGCAGTGGAAATATCTGGACGTGGCCATCCTCCATGCACTCATCATCGACAAGCTCGAGACCCTATCCACAGGAACGTTCTCTCAAGAGGAAAACGTGAGTTATATTCGAAATCTTGATGAAGGGATCCAGAAGGTGATTCAGGAAGAGTTTCAGATGATCTTTCTGCTTAAGCCCGTCTCCCTTCATCAAATCAGAGAGGTGGTCGAGAATGGAGAGCTGATGCCCCACAAATCGACCGATTTCTTCCCCAAACTCAAGTCCGGTCTGGTGATGAACCCTTTGGATGAATAAAATCAGAGAAAAGAGGTATATGATTGGTCTATCTGGATAACAACGCGACAACTCCGGTCGACCCTGCGGTTGCCGAGAAGATGTCGAATTTCCTCAAAGAGCACTTCGGCAATCCTTCCACCCTCTACCCCATCGGCAGGCAGGTCAAAGAGATGATCACCGAAGCCCGCGAAATGGTTGCCAAAGCTTTGGGCGCCGGGAGGACAGAAATCGTGTTCACCGGGTCCGGGACCGAGGCAGACAACTTCGCCATCCGCGGTGTTCTCGATGCCTTTCCTGAAAAGAACGAGGTTATCATTTCTGCCATTGAGCACCCGGCAATCATCGAGACCGCCCACTATCTCGAGAAAAAAGGCGTCAAAATCACCTACATTCCGGTCGACAAATACGGGACGATCTACCTCGACTTTTTAAAAGATGCGATCACTCCCCAAACCGCTCTCATCTCGATCATGCAGGCTAACAACGAGATCGGAACCATCCAGCCCATTGAAGAAGTCTGCAAGGTCGCCAAGGCCAGAGGGATCCTGGTTCATACCGATGCCGTCCAGTCTTTCGGAAAGATAGATGTTAGCGTCAATAAGCTGGGAGTGGACCTGCTTTCCATATCCGCTCACAAAATATACGGACCAAAAGGAGTCGGCGCACTCTACATCCGTAAAGGGACAAACATCTGGCCTTTGATCTACGGCGGGCACCAGGAACGGGAGATGAGAGCAGGAACGGAGAACACGGTCGGGATCATCGGACTCGGAGAAGCTGTGCGGGTATTGAGAGAAAGAGGAGACAGGGATAAAAAGCAGGTCGAAAGGCTGGCAGAGAAGCTGAAAAAGGGGATTGAAGACAACATTCCCAGGGTGAAATTCAACGGCCATGAGAAAAACAGAATAAAAGGAACCTTAAACTTCGCTTTCCTCGGGCTGGAGGCTGAAGCCGTTCTTCTGGCTCTGGCCACCAAAGGGATCTATGTTTCGACCGGCTCCGCCTGCAGTGAAGGCGCGGAGGATGTCTCCCACGTCCTCAGCGCCATCGGGCTCAAGCCTGAAGTGGCCCGCTCCTGTATCCGGATGTCCCTGGGGCGGTTCAACACAGAAGAGGATATCGATCTCGTGTTGAAGGAGCTCCCGGAAATTGTGGAAAAGTTACGTGAAATATCCGGCCTCGAAATCGACGAAGAAGACTAAAAAAACACGGAAGCTGAACCACCATTCATCCCTGTTTCCTCTTCAACCACCCACTCATCAGACTAACAAAGATTGCTGATCTTGATCCAGATTATTTTTGGACCTGGGAGAAATAGATCCGTCGGACATCCAGGAAGAATTTCTGATATCCCTCGGTTTTATAATCCGGGTAGGTCCAGCCCAAGATCCTGACCTCGTTCTTTCCGAACAACAACTCCAGGTGGGCAAAGATCCCATTCTGAAGAGGTATCCGGTGAGCAAAATCTTTGGCAGTAGCCATGATCAAAGCCGAGGCTGTCAGATAGCCCGGGTCGATGTTGACAATTCTCCGGGTTTGCTCCATCTCTTCCCTGATCTCTTCTTCCAAAGCATTCATTCGGATCTTGATTTCACTGAGCGTTTCCGGAGACACGAGGCGAACAAAGCTTAAGAACTGCCTTTTCAGGTCTTTGCCCATCTGTTTTTCGTAATAATCGGTGAAATCGAACGGAAAAAAAGGACTACTCAAATCCAGAGGGCCGTAAAGCCTGACCAGATGCTCCTCTGCTTTCTTAAAAAAACGCTCCTCAGAGGAGATGATCCCGCAGATAAGCTTGACTCGAGGAAAAGGCTTTGGTTCAGCCATGATTCTCTCTGTAAAGTCTATTCTCTCTCCTGGCTTTTTTTAACTCAAGAGAGAGCTTTTAATTTTCCTTTTCACAGCCCTCGATGACAGATGAGAGGCCCGGCATTCTTACCTCTTCCGCTTTTACGTTCTCCTCTATAATCAGTGATGACCACCATCTCTTTGAAGGCCTTTTCTTCCTCAAATGTCTGCGCTTCTGTCCCCAGCATAAAATCATCACTCTCCCAGCTTTTGATTTGCTCGATTGAAGGCTGAAGCAGAGAAAAAAAACCGCGCAAAAATAGCTTAGAGAAAAGAAGACCTCCGATCTCCATACTCTTCGTATCCTGAATATGCCGGCGAAGAGACACAACCATATGCCATATGGTTTTAAGGTTGTAAAAAGGAAAGAAATAATCCGTTGCCGTAAAAATGTAAGGAACTATCCTGAGGGTTCGGATCCCCTTGATGTACTTCAGGATCTCTGAAGCGAATGAGATGATACGGATGTTGTCTAACCGAAGCTCTGAGCTTTCCAATTGCTGCCTGAGTCTTTCGGCTGTATCTTTAGACAAGAAAAGGTCTTTTTTCAGGCCTAATGTCGTGTCCTCTTTAATCTCTATCCAGAGTGTCTTGCCGAAATCATTGACCAAACTGAGCACGCGAGGATGATGGAGCAACTCCTCAAGGGTCTGAATACCGTCTATATCTTTATGATCTGTCTGGAACAGCCGGCGTCCTTCATACTCCGCATCATGAAAAAGGACAAAAACTCTATCCCTGGTAAGCCGGACATCCACCTCGCAGCCATCGTAGGACTCGAGTGCGTCAACGATGGATGAAATGGATCTCTTTTGAACCTTTTTTTTCTGCACTTCGAACGCGTCAGAGCCTATCTGTGTTATATATCTCGGCTAATCCCAATATCATAATTTTTAACTCATCTCCAGTGTAATTCCATTGCCTGAATATAATATCTCTGATTAAAAAAGGCAAACCTGGATTTGGCTGTTTTATGGAAAGGAGGAAAAAAATCTCTCTATCTTCATTTAGAGAGTGATACCTCTGCCATCACAGGATAATGGTCAGAGACAAACCGTCCATCCCATTTCTCAGAGATCACTCCGTGCCGCAAAATCTGTTTGATGTCACGGACGAAAATAAAATCGATACGATACTCCGGTATAATCTCATCTTTGAATCCATTGTATGTTTGCGTCGAGCCATATGGTTTTCTCTGGGAAATATAGAAAGCATCGGACAGCCTGCGAATCCCTCCTCGATCATTTGTCAGGATGACATAAGGATGGTCGTCTGATCTGCAGTTAAAATCACCGGTCAGGATTACAGGATGACTTTCGGCCAGCTCATCTATTTTTTTGAGAATGAACTCAGCGCTCTTGCTTCGCGCTGTCTCGCTGACATGATCGAAATGAGTATTAAAGACAAAAAAGATTGTTTTGGTTGATTCTTCTTTGAATTTTCCCCAGGTGACGATACGGGGACAGGCCGCATCCCATCCCAGCTTTCCCGGGACTTCAGGAGTCTCAGACAGCCAGAAAGTCGATTGATTGAGGACATCAAACCGGCTTTTCAGATAAAAAACCGGAGTGTACTCCCCTTTTTTCAGCCCATCATCCCTGCCCACTCCGAAACAGCCGTATTCCGGGAGGCTAGCCTTGAGGTCTTCCAACTGGTTGTGCAGGACTTCCTGAAACCCGGCAATATCGATATTATGAAAACGGACGGTTTCGGCCACCATATCCTTTCTATTGTTCCAGACATTATCCCCATCTCCCGGATTGTCATATCGAATATTAAAACTCATCGCATTTATGCTTAATCGGGACTTTTCTTCTTTTTTTGAAAATCCTACACACGAGTGTGCAGCCAATAATGACAATGCCAGCACAAGAATAAAGCTCATCCTCATGTAGAGTTTTTTCAATTGATATTCCTCCCTTCCTTTTCTATGAACTGCTCCAGAGTAATATTAAAAATTTAATCGAAAGTATTTTTTGGAATAATATCCTTCCATAAAACTGAAAGAAATAAAGACCAAATCTGAGTTGCGGCTGGGAAAATAGCTGTTCGCCAAAATGATCATAATTCAAATAATAAGCCGAAGATAGACTGAATAATAGAGTACAATAAGATAGACTCATATTGCCAGAGAACATTTAAATTTATATAAACACTAAAAGAATGAAAATCTGGAATCAATGAGAGTCTTTCTTATTTAAAATCAATTTGACATCCGAGGGTTCGTGTTTTATAAAATCAGGGCATTTGCTCAATTCAGTCTTTTGAGCAGATATGTACCATGAAAAAGTCTTATTTAAAGCCGAGATAAAGGATTCTCTGAATGAGCTTAGGAATACTGGCGTTTCTCGCTATTCTTCCGATTTTAACTGTTTTCGGACTCATCGTTCTCTTCCGATGGCCAGCCACTAAGGCCATGCCTGTAGCCTATGTCATCACCTGCCTTCTGGCTTTTTTTGTCTGGAAAGTCCCTTTCATCCAGTTGGCAGCGGCCACCTTGGACGGTCTGATAACGGCTGCTTCGATCCTCTATATTGTATTGGGTGCCATTCTTCTGTTAAACCTGCAGGAGAAAAGCGGGGCCATATTCGCCATCCGGGGCAGTATGTTCCTTGTATCTCCCGACCGCCGCGTCCAAGCGATCATCATCGCCTTCCTTTTCGGCTCCTTCATCGAAGCCTCGGCTGGGTTTGGAACACCCGCTGCTGTGGCTGCTCCCCTGCTGGTGGCTATCGGCTTTCCGGCTATGGCTGCGGTCATGGTGGCTTTGATCATCCAGAGCACATGCGTCTCGTTCGGAGCCATCGGCACACCTATCTTGATCGGTGTTCATTCAGGATTAAGCGGCCAAATCGAAGTTTCCAATTATATCACCGGACTGAATATGGACTTTGCGCATTATTTGAAAACTGTCGGAAGCAAGGTGGCGATCATTCACGGAATCACAGGGACTCTGATCCCCCTGATCCTGGTGGTGATGATGACCCGTTTCTTCGGCAAAAGAAAAAGCTGGACAGAAGGTCTGTCCGTCTTTCCCTTTGCCCTTTTCGCGGGGCTCTGCTTCACTGTCCCCTATATGCTGACCGGAATATTCCTGGGACCTGAGTTTCCTTCTCTATTCGGGTCCCTGCTCGGGCTTCTCCTCGTTATTCCCCTGGCTAAATCAGGATTTCTCATCCCGAAAAAAATATGGGATTTTCCGCCTGAAAACAGCTGGCCCCAAGAATGGGTGGGCCATACGATGAAGTACGATCAGCCGGAACAGCCGAAAATGAGCATCCTCAGGGCCTGGCTTCCTTACGCTCTGGTTGCCCTCCTTCTTCTTCTGAGCCGCCTCCTGAATCCTTTGAAGAAAATCCTGGCTTCGGTCTCATTAGAGTGGAAAGGCATCTTTGGAACGTCTATCGACACCAGCTTCCAATTCCTTTATCTGCCAGGTTTTCTGTTTCTGGTTGTGGTTCTGGCCACCCTCTTCATTCAAAAAATAACGCTCAGACAGGCTGGCAAGGCCGTCCAGCGTTCGTTCCGAACCCTTCTCGGACCGACCATCGCTCTCGGTTTTGCCGTGCCCATGGTCAAAGTCTTTATCAACAGCGGTATCTCAGATGGGCTGGATAAGATGCCGGTGGTCCTGGCGAACGCTGCAGCCGCGCTAATCGGCAAGGGATGGACCGCTTTTGCCGCGGTCATAGGCGCCATGGGCGCGTTTATCGCTGGCAGCAATACCTTCAGCAACATGATGTTCTCTCTTTTTCAGTTTGCTACAGCTCTGAAGACAGGAACAGTTCCAGGAGTTATCATGGCCCTTCAGACTGTCGGAGGCGCAGCCGGGAACATGATCTGTGTCCATAATGTCGTTGCTGCCTCAGCGGTTGTCGGTTTGCTCGGAAGGGAGGGGCTGCTTATCCGGAAAACGCTCATCCCCATGACCTATTACCTCATCATGGCAGCTGTAATCGGGATGATCATGCTTCAGTTCTTTAGGATGTGAGACTGAACACGGCCGGGCGACTGTAATCCCGATGTGAGTCTCAACGGATTGGATATATCTATAGAGCTCCGTATCCAGGAGCACCTTTTTCTGTTTTAAGGAGGCGTGGAGGAGCTTAATCCTTCCTTTCTTATCCCCAAAAACAAGTCCTGTGTGGGCATAATCCAGACCTTTCTTGTTTGTGGCCACGGCTATGATGTCTCCCGTTTGAAGATATGTTTGGGCTTTCCGAATTTTTTTTGGGGGGATGAACCAGTGCTCTCTTCGGTTGATCTCCTGCTCAATCCCAGCTATGGTCGTGATAAACTCTGGAAACTCCATAAGCGCCGGATAATACTGGGGATTCCTGGACATGAATGAAACCTCTACTGGAAATTTCTGTCCGCCAATATCCCTGGTGATGTCCTTAATTACTTTTTTCTTTTCGTTATCGTAGATCCAATCGGAAGTGTAATGGAGGCGCGAGGTATAATCGGTCAGGATTCCCTTCCTGTAACGAGTATAGGTGAGTTCCTCTATGAAGTCAGCGAAGTTCGTCCTTCCCTTTTTTATGATCCTTGCCAGACATAGTGCGTTTTCAAAGAAAGTGACACAGTCCAGGCCTGTTAAGTCCACCCGGCAGATTTCCGGGCCTTTACCTTCAAGCGTGCCCGCCACATACTCTGTCCCGATAAGCATTATGCCTATTTCCCCCATACACTGGCCGATAGGAAGTGACTCCCATTCCTCTTTCAGGGCTCGCCGGATGATTCGGGAAAAGGCCTCGCTTGTTTCCGCTTCCCTTTCCCGTTTTTCATTTGAATTCTCCTTTTGCCTTGAAAAAGCAAGAGAAAAGAAAGGATTCCCAATAAGCGCAAATACGCTCAGGCCAAAGGTTGAGCCTAGGAATTTACGCCGATCCATTAAGATAGTCTCAGGTTTTATCCAGTCTTTTCGCGGCCTTGCTGATTATCTCGAAAGCTTCTTCCACCTCTGCCTGATGCGTCCTGAAACTGAGTATGCAGACGCGGATGACAAACTCCCCGTTGAGCAAGGTGCTGGAGAGAAAAAGCTTCTTGCTCTTGACGATATACGCCAGCAACTTCCGGTTGAAATCCTCCACCTCTCCTTTTTTCGGACGATATCGAAAGGCGATGACCGTAAGGTCAGGAACAGCCATGCACTCAAAGCCGGGCTCATCGAGAAAGCGTTTATACATCCATTGTGTCAGCTGCAACTTCTCCGAAAGGTTCTCTCGGAAGGCATCTACTCCGAATAATTTCAGGGGAAGCCAGACCCGGAGGCCCCGGTATGAACGCGTCAGTTCCGGCGAATACTCTGTTGCGCTTACCTCTCTTTCAGGCGTGGTTGTATCCATCAAATACTCGGCGGTCAGCATATGAGCGGAACGGAGAATCTCACCATCTTTGACCAGCAGGCACCCTGAACCATAAGGTAAAAACAGGCCCTTATGAGGGTCGAGGACAAGAGAATCGGAAAGATTGAGTCCTTTGAGGATCTTCTTGCCTTTTTTGCAGAGGTAGAAAAAGCCCCCATATGCAGCATCGATGTGATACCAGAGGTTGTGTCTCTTCGCAATATCCGCCAAGTCAGGCAAAGGATCGACCGCACCAGAGTTGGTCGTTCCGGCATTACCGACAAGAAGGAACGGCTTCATCCCTTTTCTCAAGTCAGTCTTTACCGCTCTTTCAAACATCTCGGGAATGGCCCGGAAATTCCTGTCCACCGGAAGCAAGCGGATATTGGGCTCGGGTATTCCCGCCAGGAGAGCAACTTTCAACACGCAGTGATGAGTCTGATCTGAAGCATAGATGATTCCCTTGCTGATATCATCTTCGAGAAGATGCTTCCTCGCCGTCACCACGGCGCTGAAATTGGCTAAAGAGCCGCCGCTCGTCAGTATTCCCCGTGCTGAATTGGGATAACCCATCCACTGGCTGAACCACTCCAGCACATTCGCCTCCAGTCGGGCCGCAGCCGGAGCTGCGAACCAGGCTCCGGTAAAGCGATTTGTAGCCGCTCCCAGGAAATCGGCAACCGCTGAAGGGTAAAGGCCTCCTCCAGGGATAAATCCCATATACGCGGGATGGGGTGTGTTGATCGAGACCGGGATCACCTTTTTCATGATGAAATCGAGCAAAGTCTCAAAATCTGTGCCTTTCTCAGGAGGTGGCTCGCGCAAAGATTTTGCGATTTCTATGCTGTCATCCAGGTTGGAACGGGGAGCTTCAGGCAGATTTTTGATATGATCCACGGCTGCGTCAACCGCGGCATATCCCATTCGCAGCATGGCTCCAGGACTGAGCTCAAGGTCAGTGACTTTTTTCATCTTCCACCTCCACTGTCAATCCATTGAATCATGAATCTACCTCAGTATTCAATCATAAAAAAAGCCGGAACTCGGCATTAAACACCAACCGACTCTGAAAGAGACGAATATGAAGTTATCCGTTTAAACAAGTAGAGACTTCTGATAACTCATCCAATTATTTTCTTGGGAGTAAGTTCTTTCTTCTAAAAGTATGAAGAAAATCTCACTGATGACACAGAAAACAAAGGGGGGTCTGTTTGACTCGACAATCAACTCATCAAATGCTGTGATAAGCTCAGTTCGGCTTTTTAGATTATCTCCATAAGTTCGATATCAAAGACCAGAGTCTTGCCCGCAAGCGGATGATTGGCATCCAACCTAATCGACTCTTCAAGCACTTCGGTTATCATAACCGGCACTGCCTGACCCTGTTGATTAACCAGCTGAAGCCTCATCCCCACTTCTGGAGTTATCTCCTCGGGAACGCTTTTCTGCGGCATTTCGATGATGAGGTTATCATCACGATCACCATAGGCTTTTTCAGGTGGAACCTCCACAGTTTTTTTCTCGCCCTGCTCTAAACCGATCATCGCATCTTCAAATCCCCTAATCACACTTCCTGCTCCAACTTCAAACTGAAGCGGCTCCCTGTTCAAAGAAGAATCAAACTCCTTGCCATCCTCTAGCTTTCCTCTGTGGTGGACTCTGATAGTATCTCCCTTTTTGACTTTTTTCGCGATAATAATCTCTCTTATTGGAAAATCAATGCCCTTAATCGTTTCTCGGCCTGGCGAAATTGACTCGAATGTTCCGGCCTTCCACTTCACTATCGTTAAGTTTCTGAATTGCGGCCTCGCCCTCATCTTTATTCGCCATTTCTACAAAACCGAAACCTTTCGCTCTGCCTGAGAACCGGTCTTTGACGATCTTCGCAGATACAACCTCACCGTACTGCTCGAACAGCTCTCGAAGAGCATCCTCTGTCATTCTGTAGTTCAAGTTTCCAACATAAATTTGAACTGTCATGTCTCACCTCAAAAAATATAAAATTCTCCTCAAACGAAACACCGCTCTTAGTTTGGATTAAAAGAAGTGAACGCTCAAGGTTGTTAAATTATCTGATATTCTAAAAAAATAAGCAAGATTCTTTTATTTTTTTTCATACAGGCAGGTTTTCATTTTAAAAACTGTTTTTATAAAAGCGACTGCCACCTGCTCTTCAAGATGCAAGGGAATATCCTTGAAAAGACCAGAAAAAGCCTTTCAGTATGAGCCTTTTCAAAAAAATTCTTTAAGAAAAGGCTTTAACCCCAATCCTGGAGCCCGGAAGGAGGAATTCAAGAAACGATCTGTCCATCTATGCCTATGACGACCTTCTTGATGTTGATGTTGATCCCGGAAGCTTCGACAGCGCGTTCCACAATCCTGTATAGACCCGAACAGCAAGGGACGGTCATGATCGCCACTGTCAGAGAGTAGACTGTGTTGTTCCTGAGGATCTCAACGATCTTCTCCACATAACCGGAAGTATCATCCAGCTTTGGGCAGGCAATGACCAGCTTTTTCCCTTTGAGCAGGTCTTGATGAAAACTTCCCAGAGCAAAAGCCGTGCAATCGGCAGCAATCAAGAGGTCGCTTTCATTAAAGTACGGAGCATATGGAGAAACAAGATGAAGTTGTATCGGCCATTGGGACAGTTCTGAGCTGCCTGAAACGGTCCTGCCCAAGACAGATGAGGAAGGTCTTTGAATCTCCCGGGCTATGCTTCCAGGACAACCCGCAGGTGTATGACAGGCTGCCGCCGATTCTCTCTTATGCTGGGCCTGGTTCTTCTTCTCGATTCCATGGACATACGCTGCCGCTTCTTTCCCCCGCGTTTTCAAGATGTACTGATATGCAGCCTGAGCATCGTAGCCTTCACTTTCTCTCTCTATGATTTTTAACGCATCAGTAGGGCACACATCCAAGCAGGCACCCATCCCATCGCAGTAGATCTCCTTGACCAGGACAGCCTTGTTTTCCTCATCAAGGACCAGCGCGCCTTCAGCACAGGCTTCGGTACACAGCCCGCATCCGTTGCATTTATCCCTATCGATTTCTATGATCTTTCTTTTTGCCATGTCAATCTCTCCTTTCCAATCTTCTGAATCCATAATAAGTCCTTGGCTGGAAGAATTCCTTGACTTAAGTCAACTTGGAGGGGGAACTGACTTCCCCCTTCCAACGCTCGCTTCCGCTCTCTGCCTCCCCTTCTCGGGCGGGGCATGAACCCACTCCCTGCGACCAAGGGGACATACTCCCTTGGATCCCCCGACGATCGGTTCCCCGCGGCAAGCCGCGATGCATATCACCCGATCGTCAAAAAAGGATATTTTTTTGGGGGATTAAAACTTTACAGCAGGCAAAGAGTCAGGCTGACAGCTCTGAGCGCATCCGGCAACAGTCCAGGACTCGGATACTGTTTCCTCTGACCTCGACAAGCCCTTCCTCCTGCATCTGTTTAAGGTTGCGGGAGAGTGTCTCGGAGATTGTCCCCAGGATTTTCGCCAGATCAACTTTCTTTATAGTCAATTCAACGACGCATCGCTGCTCACCAGAACAATTGGAGATCAAGTAATGGATCAACCTCTGTCTTACAGTTTGGAGGCCGAGAGACTCTATTTTTTGGCTTAAAATCACGCATTTTTTGGCGAGCAAACGGACAAAGAATTTGGCGATCAAAGGATCTCTATCCATACCCCGCAGAATATCATTCTTGTCAAAGAACAAGACCTGCGAATCCTTTACAGCCTGAGCAAAGAACGGAAATTGAGAGGAAACAAAAACTATGGCTTCACCCAAGAATTCACCGGGCTCCAGACGCACCACTTCGATCTCCCTCCCGTTTTCATCCATTTTGAAGACCCGGATCTCTCCGGATTCAACGTAATAAAAGCCGTCTGCTTTTTCCTGGGCACTGAACAGCACCTCACCTTTCTGGAATTTTTTTGTTCTTCCCAAAACCTTCACAAAATCTTCAAAACGGGCCATTTTAGACTGCCTTTACTCCATATTCTTATATTGAGAGATGAGCAAAAATAGGCATTCAGGATGCCTATTTCAATTCTTTGATAAAGATATTCCTGAAGTAAATCGGAGAGCGGCTGTCATGGTTCTGCAGCCCTACGTATCCTTCTGCTGCAAAATCTTTTACCTTTCCACGGGGTTCAGCCTTCCAGTCAAGCACCAGCGTACCGTTCAGTTCAACCTTTATCTGCTTTCCTTGAAAGGTAATCTTCATATGATTCCATTCCCCCGACTTTTTGAACGCATCCAGGCGGGGCGCCTCAGCATCATAGACCGCGGCTGTCTTATGGATTCCTTTTCCGCCGTCATTGATCTGGATCTCAAATGAGTGATAGATGTAGTCATCGCTCGTCGGCATGTCCGGGACCCTGAGGAAGATACCGGAATTTGTCTGTTCATCTTCGCATTTGAATTCCAGGTCTAAAATGAAATCTGCGTATTTCATCCGACTGTACCAGAGAAGGCCCATTCCTCCCTGGCCTTTCAATACTCCTGTTTTTTCATCAAGCATGAAATAACCGGGGCCGTAATGATTCCAGCCATGCTTGCTGTATCTTCCCCAGCTCCATCCCAGAATTTCCTCATAATCCTGGTAATAGGTGATGCTCTTGATGTATTCGATTCCCTTTTTTACGGGAGGAGATGGATTATCGACTTCTTTGGGATTTTCATGCTCAACGGCCAGATAGCCACGAAAATCCTGAAGAGTCAGCTCGGCAAGGATGTCGTGAATATTGGCTTTTCCTGAGCCGAAGGGAACGTCATAAGCATCCTTTGTCCCGAACTCATTCAGGTCCTTGAGGTGGACATCCTTGATCCGGCCCTTCAGCAGGCGGAGTGCTTCAACCGGGTTGACTCCGGAACGCATCCAGTGTCC
>JAOUKO010000060.1 GCA_029882525.1 Candidatus Aminicenantota bacterium
CGGGTCTTCATCGCCCGGGCGATTGTCAACAAGCCACACATCCTGTTTCTGGATGAGCCGACCACTGGAGTGGACACAGAGACGCAAGAACATTTTTATGACATGCTCGATTCATTGAATAAGAAAGAGGGAATCACAATTGTCATGATCACCCATGACATCGGAATCGTGAATAAACACGTTAGCCAGGTCGCCTGCCTCAACCAGAGACTGGTCTACCACGGTGCTCACGAAGACTTCTGCCGCTCAAAGGCTTTTAAAGAAATGCTGGCAGGCGGGCATCATCTTGTTTCCCACCGTCACTGACAGATGATTCCAAGATCGTAACTTAAAATGGACGCTTTTCTCAGCTACGGATTTCTTCAGAGGGCGCTCTTAGCAGGCATTTTTATCGCTGTCGCCTGTGCTCTCCTGGGAGTCTTTCTCATCTTGAGGCGCGATTCCATGATTGGTCATGGCCTGGCTCATATCTCCTTTGCCGGAGTGGCCCTCGGGCTGTTCTTAAACATAATTCCTTTGGGGATAGCTCTGGCTGTCGCTGTGCTCACCGCCCTGGGGATCATGAAGCTGAAGGAGAAGGCAGGCCTATATGGAGACACGGCCATTGCCATTTTCAGCAGCGTGGGGCTAGCTGCGGGGATTGTCCTGGCCACGCTTGCCCGGAGTTATAACGTTGACCTTTTCGGCTACCTATTCGGGGATATCCTGGCTATAGAGACATCCGAAGTCTGGCTCTCCGTTGCCTTGGCTGTGATCGTCGTTTTCATCGTGATCCTGAACTACCATAGATTCATGTACATGACCTTTGACCGCGAGGCAGCAAAAGTATCTGGAGTCAAGGTGGGACGTCTGGATGTCCTGTTGACTGTCCTGACCGCAGTGACAGTCGTTCTGGGCATGAAAGTGGTGGGGATTCTCCTTGTATCCGCATTGGTGGTCATCCCGGCGGCTGCCGGTCTTCAGCTGGCATCCAATTTTAAACAGGCGATACTTCTTTCTTCCTTGATTGCGGTCGTATCTGTTTTGTTCGGGCTTTTCCTGGCGTATTCTTTTGATCTTCCCGCCTCCGGGACCATCGTTATCCTTTCCTTCCTTCTTTTCGGACTCTTCTTCCTGGTTAAAAGAGTGAACAAAGTTCGTTAGAGCAAAAGCTTTTACCCGGTTAGTTTATCCAGGGTTTTCTCGAACACACTGTAGGCCTCCTGTCCGTAAAGGCAGAAGATTATCTCTTCTGGATGCTCATGTATTTCCAAGAATTCCATGGCTGTGCGGAGCATGATTTCGCTGCATCTTTGGATGGGAAAGCCGAATATTCCGGTGCTGATGGCTGGAAAAGCAATGTCTTTGATCTTGTTTTCCTCGGCGATCTTGAGACTGTTTAGGGTCGCATTGTGCAGCTTCTCCTCTTCCTGACCTTCCCCCTGGACAGGGCCGGCAGCATGGATGACGTATTTCGCCTTAAGGTTCCCGGCTCCGGTCATCGCCGCTTCCCCGACATTAATCGGTCCGATCTGGTTACATTCCTCCTGTATAGAAGGGCCTCCCGCGTTTCTGATCGCACCGGCAACCCCGCCTCCCAGGATCAGGTTCGTGTTAGCGGCGTTGACGATTGCTTCGACCTCGAGGAGGACGATATTCCCCTCCACCAGCTTCATTTTTCTTCCTTGAGTTGACCATTCTTTCATCTTTCCTCCTTCCTCAGGTCGTGGATGGTCAGGCTCGGTCAGGCACGGCCTCTCACACGACTTTTGCCCCGTAGATATTGCTCATTCTTTCCAGAGCGAATTGATGGGCTTTCTGGTCGAAGTCAGCCACCCCTTTTTTATAGACGGTAACCTCGTAGTCCCGGTTTCTCAGATCCCCGACAGTGTCCATGACACAGATTGAAGTGCAGACGCCGACCACGGCGACCTCGCTGACATTGTTTTCTTTTAAAATGATATCCAGGTTTGTTCCGTAAAAAGCGCTGTAGCGTTTTTTCTTGACGGTGACATCCTTTTCCCTTACTGGCAACTCATCGATGATTTCCGATCCCTCCGTGCCGCCAACGCTGTGTTTGGGGAACATTTTGAATTCCAGGTCATCTTCTTCATGGGAGTCGCAGATGAAGACAACGAGATCGTCGCTTCTATGGAATTCATCAATTTTTCCTTGGATAAAGGGTACGATCTTCCAGGAAGTGTCACCACAGTAGAGTGCGCCGTCAGCATGGATAAAGTCTTTTATCATATCGATAATGAAAAGGGCTTTCATTATTCCTCCTGTGATAGCCAGTCTTTGACTTCTCTGAAGACCTTTTCAAAATTGCCACGATGGAGGCGGACAATTTTCACATCGGATCTCCTTTTGATACTATCGGCAAAATCATTGTTCCGCTCCATGATGGATGCCAGTACTTTCTGCGGCGAATCCAAAGCATTGAGCAGAATCTTCCTGAATTTGGCAGAAAAAAGCTCCATCTTACCTATTTCATCGATGAGAATGACTTTTTCAGAAAGCAGCCCTTTCTCGATCGCTGAACATCCGATGTCTTCGAGGTCTTCGATGTTCACTCCGTATCTTCCGACTCGGTAAGGAGAAGGCAAACCCTTTTTGGCCAGGAATCCCTCTTTTTTATCCAAGAGAGAGATGAGCTTGAAACCGATTCTTTCCCCCCTTTCCCTCACTTCCTCGGTGATAAACCCGCTGATATTGTCTGAAAGAGAATCAACCTGTCTGATCTTCATGATAAGAGTGGTCTTGCCGCAGCGGGGCGGACCAGTAATCAGATAGTTATTCAATATGTTTCTCTTCCAGATAGTGTGAGTGAAATACACGGGAATGGAAGAAGCGACCTTTCAGGTTTAGCCTTCTCGATCCGTCCATCGAGGGAAGCCGATGGAATCGGCCGCCGAGTATGTTTGAGCACGAGAGGATCAATCTGGTGAAAAATGATTGAAAACGGACATCCGGTTGGAAGTGATATGTCTTGAGTGCGGAGTTACGCAGGCGCCGAGATGGACGGTGAGGGAATGGCGTTAAAAATCTGAAGGGAGCGATGCCATTTCCGTGTATTTCACTCATTAAATTACCCTTATACAATGAAAGAGAACCTGCAGCGTTTACTTCAACTCTTTTTCAACGATCTCTCTGATCTCGTGGCCGAGTTCTATGGCTTTTTTCACTAGTGCCGTGGCTTGCTTTTTCATCTTTGCCCTGAAGCGGCCATCCTTAAGGCCGGGAAGGTTGATCTTTACGTTGTAGTAGGCACCCTCAGCCGCAGCCTGAGCCGTAAGCCCGGCCACTCCGGCATCACTCAAAGAGTTCTTGTTTCCTTTGAGGGCGATCTCTTTGGCCAGCTTCAAGGCTTCGATGCTCTTTTCCAGGACTCCCAGGGGAACCAGGGTTGCCTCCTTGGACGTCTCTTCAATGGCTTTATCCCTTTCTTTTTTTTGCTCGTCTGTCTTTTTTGCCATCTTCATGGCGTCCATAACTTTGTTGAAGGCCACCGTGTCCAGGTCGACGGCTCGTAAGAACTCATCCTTTAAAAGCTGGGCTGTCATGGCTGTTTTTATCATATCTTTCTGGACATCTTCATAACCTGTCTTGCCGGTCGTCAGGTTAGAGACCATCGAAGAAAGCGAGGCGGAGAGGGCTCCGCTCAAGGCGGCCGTACTCCCTCCTCCTGGGGCAGGGGAGTCGATCGAGAGTTCATTGGCGAATTCTCTCAGGTTGAGCTCAAGAAGGGATTTCTCCACTTCTTTAAACTGGTACTCGATGATCTTCTTTGCCGGGTCGAACGGAGCCACATCGTTCAAACCGAGAGATATCGCGGCTGTTCGGATGAGTTCTTCTTCTGGAACTCCAGGGTTTTTTCCCTGCTTCTCCAGATAGTGTCTCCCGGCCATAAGCATAGCTTCCTTGGGGATGAGACCGACCAGTTCACTGCCTGTCACTCGCAGCCCGAGCTTTTCCGCTTCTTTAATGACTTCGTCGAAGACGATGTGGGGAGGAGAGATTTTGTAGTTGGTGAAATTTATGGAAAGCTGGGCAATTCCGTAATCCTCAACATACCATCCCACAGCCTTGATCTCTTTGAACTTGCCGGAGACCTTGATGGCTTTTCCATCGGCGTCTTTGATAATCTTTCCCTCTTTATCCCTCTTGGAGCGTCCTTTCTCTCTTATGCTGAGGGCGATTTCATGGGCGAGCCTTCTGTCTTTAGTGTTGAAGTTAATGTTATAGGCAATGAGAAATTCTCTGGCCCCGATGACGGTTGCCCCGGACTTCGCGTTGAAAACGGGTTTGCCGTAGTCAGGAGCCCACTCAGGGTCCTTTAATTTTTCGGCGAGCCCTTCGTATTCTCCTTGCCTGATTGTAGCCAGGTTTTTCCTTTCCGGCTTCTGGGCCGCTTCTTCGTACAGGAATACAGGAATGTTGAGCTCTTTTGCGACTTTTTCTCCCAGCTCATGGGCAAGCTGGATGCAATCTTCCATGGTCACTCCTGTTACAGGAACAAAAGGACAAACGTCTGTAGCCCCTATCCGGCTGTGGGCGCCTTTATGCTTGGTCATATCCAGGATTTCTGAAGCTTTTTTGATGGCTTTGAAGGCGGCTTGTTTCACTCCTTCTGGTGTCCCGATAAATGTCACTACAGTCCGGTTGGTGGATTCTCCCGGGTCCACATCAAGAAGAGAGACCTGGGGTGTGGACTCGATCTCTTTGGTGATGGTGTTGATTTTTTCTCTGTCTCTTCCTTCGCTGAAGTTGGGAACGCATTCAACTAATTTCATTGGTCATCTCCTTCAATCAAACTTATATGTGCCTAAATAAACGCCCTTATTATTAAAAATGCCCACTTCCTTGATGGACTTTCCGAACTGATTGAGGACTATATCACTGTCACCGACGACAACCACGACAGGAGTCAGAAGGGGGATTCGTCTTGATAATTCAAAGACCTTATCCGAGGTGACGAGCATGATGTTTTCATAATATCTCTTCCAGTAGTCATCCCCCAGATTCAAGGCTTTGTTTTCAGCCACTTTAGAGGTCAGGTCCGCCAGGGACTCGATCTGGAGAGGGAAATTGCCGATTATGTAAGATTTGGCCTGTTCGATCTCAAACGTAGGGATTTTTTTGTTGGTGATCAATTTTATTTCGTTAAGGATTTCCTGGATGGAAGCTTCAACGACTTCAGGTCTGACCTTGGCGTTTATGAAAAAGACACTGCAGTTTTTATAATATTCAATCTGACTGAAGGCTTGGTAAGCATATTCTTTTGATTCCCTGAGGTTGAGAAAGAGGCGGCTGTTGGGAGTTCCCCCCAGGACTTGATTCATGACCAGCAAAGGGAAAATATCGGGATTGGCAGCGGGTATGACCACATTTCCAAAATATATTGTTGCATCCTTGGCTTTCGGACTATCGATGAAACACACCCTTATTTTCTTATTGGACTCCGGGGATAGCGGCAGAGCCGGCCTCATTTCTCTTTTTTGCCATCTTTGGAGGTAGCGGCGGACCTTTCTTGAGGCAGTCTCCAGGTCGAGATTTCCGGTGAGAATAATGTGCGCATTGTTTGGCCTGTAATTATTGTAGAAAAAAGGGACAAGGTCCTTTTGAGTTAAATTCTTTATCACCTCTTCATTGAATGTGCCTTTTTTGTAAGGGTGGTTTTCGAAGAGAAGCCGAAACATTTGCCTCTTGGCTAAAAAGTCCGGGCTTGAGCTTTCTTCGACCAGGTCGTAGTACATGTTTCTTTTTATGGTATCGATTTCGCGCCTTAAAAACGAGGGTTGAAGCAGCATGCGGCTGAGGAGGTCTAGGGATCGGTCCAGGTGTTCCTCCAGAAATGTAAAAGAGAAAAGAGCGTAATCCGGATGAACAGATGTCGAGAAACTTCCGCCTACATAATCAATCTCTTCTTCGATTTGAGAAGAAGAGAGATCTGATGTTCCTCGGCTGATCATGTGGGCTGCAAGGGTAGCCATCCCGGGCAATCCTTCTGGGGAAGAGCTTTCGCCAGCGAACACGATGAGCTTGAGGCTGATGATCGGAAGGTTGTCCTTCTGGATAATCCATAGAGTCAGACCATTCCAGAGGGATGTTGACTGGATTTCAGGTATCTTCAGTTCTGGAAGGGGTTCGGGAATGGGAGGTGTCCTGCGGAATCTTTCTTGAGCAATCAGGGGAGAAGCCAAGGCAGAGAGAAGCAAAATGAGCGTAGAGAGAACAGTTGTAAGACGGCTTCCGTGTTTCATTTGGCTTCTATATCGAGTATGACGCTATCTTCTCCAAAATATCTGTTGGAAACGCCGACGATATCGGTTGGAGTGACAGCCAGATACTTCAATAATTCCTCAGAGGGATTGATGAGAATTCTTTTAAAGAGGAATTCTTCGGCGAGGAAGAGAGCTCTGGATAAGGAATCGGTGTATTGATCAACGTAATCCATCTTGAACATATTCTTTGATTTCTGGAGCTCTTCGGAGGGAATAAAGCTTGTTTTAAGCCTGTGCAGCTCTGAGAAAATGGCCCTTTGGGTTCTCTGCACCATGAACTGATTATTGTTGAGGATGAATAACTTAAAACGAGCGGCAGGATATCTCTTCTCGATGCTTCCATTCATATGAAGGGCAAGTCTTTCTCTTTTGATCAGCCTCTTGTGAAGCCGGGAAGTATTTCCTCTGAGAAGAATATATTCTATGAGGGACAGAACATAGAAATCATCAGAGGAGGGGTGGGCTAACCTGTAGCCTAAATGGAAGCCAGGAGATGGGACCTGATCGCTTTCCATCGATTCGTGGATCTGCATTTTCTCAGGCGATTTCGACAAGGGGACGTGCGGAATCTCCTTTCCTTCAGGAATGGTCTCAAAGTACTTGCGGATGTCCATCAGTGCTCTCTCTCTATCGATTTTTCCGGCTATGGAAAGGACAGCATTGTTGGGCACGTAATACGTGTTGTAAAAATCCTTAACATCCTGGACTGTCAGGTCTTGCAGATCGGCTTCATCGCCGATTACAGGGTGGCTGTAGGCGAAACTGGGATAAAGAAGCTGGTCGAAGCGCCAGTAACTTTCAAGGTAGGGGTTGGAGGCTTTTCTGCTGCGGATGTCAGCGATAATCTCTTGTTTCGCTTTTTCCACTTTGGCTGCGTTTATCTGGAGAGATTTCATCCTGTCCGATTCGAGCCAGAGGACTTGGGTCAACTGGTTGGATGGCACTCTCTCCAGAAAAACGGTTCTATCTACGGTGGTGGTTGCGTTGAGTTCTCCTCCAACCCTGTTGATGATGCTGACGTGCTGCATCCGTCCGATGTTTTCTGAACCCTGGAACATCAGATTTTCCATAAGGTAGGCCAGCCCTGTCTTTCCGGGCTGCTCGTTCATGGACCCAACACTGTAGGCCATGACAACCGATACAATAGGGAGGGAATGGTCCTCAGAAAGGATTACATGCAGACCGTTTTTGAGTTTATACAGAGTAGCGGAGAAAGGGAACTTCTTGGTTTCTTGAGGTTGGATTCCTGAAGCCCCTACGAAGAGAAAGACGAATGCCCAGAGTATGAATAATGTCTTTATTAACCTGAGGTTCATATTCATGGAAGTCTATCGACAGTTCAAATTAATAACATAAATACTATCCGGAGTTCAAATCAATCCGGGAGCCATGGTTCATTTCGATTGCAAAGGAGGTCTTTTTGTGTTAATTTTTTGGCTACGAGATTGAGTTCCTTATCAGGAATATGAGGTAGCATATGAGTAAAGATGGAAAATATTTCTTCACATCTGAGTCCGTGACAGAAGGCCATCCAGATAAGATCTGCGATCAGATCTCTGATGCCATACTGGATGATCTCATCCAACAGGATCCCCATAGCCGTGTGGCCTGCGAAACCTTGGTCACCACAGGCCTGGTGCTGATTGCCGGGGAAATTTCCAGCGAGGGCTACTGCGAGTTCCAGAAAGTTGTCAGGGACACTGTCAAGGAAATCGGATACACCAATGCAGAATATGGGTTTGATTATGAGACCTGCTGTGTCATTTCCTCCATCCATGAGCAGTCTTCTGACATAGCCAGGGGAATCGATGAGACGGAAGATCATGAGCAGGGAGCTGGAGACCAAGGATTGATGTTCGGTTATGCCTGTCGGGAAACAGAGGAATTCATGCCCATGCCCATTATGCTTGCCCATAAGCTCGTCAGACGACTGGCTCAGGTGCGGAAAGAGAATATTTTAAAATACCTCAGGCCTGACGGGAAATCCCAGGTTACCATAGAATATGAAGGCCAGCAGCCGAGAAGAGTGGATGCCATCGTCATTGCGGCCCAGCACGACAACATAATCAAAATGAATAAGTTAAGGGAAGATATTAAGCGCGAAGTTATCATGAAAGTCATTCCTCCAGAGATGATGGATAAGAAAACGGCTATCTACATCAATGAAACGGGGCGTTTTGAGCAAGGAGGTCCTTTAGCGGATACGGGAATCACCGGCCGAAAGATAATCGTGGACACTTACGGTGGCGTGGGCAGCCATGGAGGCGGCTGTTTCTCAGGAAAAGACCCAACCAAGGTGGACCGCTCAGGGTCTTACATGGCGCGGTACATAGCGAAGAACTGTGTGGCAGCCGGCATCGCGGATACGCTTGAAGTCCAAATAGCCTATGCCATCGGTGTGCCTCGTCCTGTCTCGATCATGGTCGACTCTTTCGGCACGGCCAAGATTAATGAGGATAAAATAAAGGATTTGATCAAGACCCATTTCAAGCTCTCTCCCAAGGGGATGATTCAAATCCTTGATTTACTCAGGCCAATATTCAAGAAGACGGCCTGTTATGGACATTTTGGCCGGACAGAAAAGGAATTCACGTGGGAGAAGCTGGATATAGCCGAAGAATTGAGAAAAGACGCGGGATTATGAAAAAAGGGGAGTGAAGAAAGATGAAGATTGACTATGATGTCAAAGATTTGAAGCTGGCTGAAAAAGGTAAACTCAAGATGGAATGGGCCGAGAGGTACATGCCAGTCTTGAGTTCCATCAAGCGAAGGTTTAGCAAAGAAAAGCTTCTTAGAAATATTCGCATTTCAGCCTGTCTGCACGTGACCAGTGAAACCGGGAACCTGATGCGCGCTCTAAAATTTGGCGGAGCTGATATAGCCCTGACCGCGTCGAATCCGCTCAGCACACAGGATGAAGTGGCCGCAGCCCTGGTGAAATATTATAATGTCGCAGTTTTTGCCATTAAAGGAGAAGACAACAAGACATACTACAGCCATATCAACCAGGCGCTTGATCTCGGGCCTCAGGTCACCATGGATGATGGAGCCGACCTGGTTTCCACTCTCCATTCTGAAAGGACTGATCTCATCGACGATGTCATCGGCGGGACAGAAGAAACGACCACTGGCGTGATCCGCTTGAGAAGCATGGCCAAGAACAAAGTCCTTCGTTATCCTATCATCGCGGTCAACGATGCGAACTCAAAACATCTTTTTGACAACCGGTATGGAACAGGACAGAGCACTCTGGATGGGATTTTGCGGGCAACCAACATCCTTTTCGCCGGATCGAACTTTGTCGTGGCTGGTTATGGCTGGTGTGGTCGCGGGATTGCCATGAGAGCAGCCGGAGCAGGAGCCCGAGTGATCGTTTGTGAAACGGATCCTCTGCGGGCCCTGGAAGCAGTCATGGATGGTTTTCAGGTGATGAGCCTGAAGAAAGCAGCCAGGATCGGGGATATCTTTGTAACGGCTACAGGAAATAAAAGCGTTCTCACTGAGGGTCATTTCCTGTTGATGAAGGATGGGGCCATTATTGCCAATTCCGGCCACTTTAATGTCGAGATTGACATACCTGCTTTGGAGAAGCTTTCAACACGGAAGAGACAGATGAAGGACTATGTCCAGGATTACAAGCTTAAAGGCGGGAAGAGTATCTATCTTCTGGCGGAGGGTCGCTTGGTCAACCTGGCCGCAGCAGAGGGACACCCGGCAGTGGTCATGGACATGAGTTTTTCCAATCAGGCTCTCTGCGTCTTGCATCTTGTTCGGAAAGGGAAGGATTTGCAGGAAAAGGTTTATCCGGTACCGGAGAAAATTGATAAAGAAGTGGCTCGTCTTAAGCTCAAAACCCTGGGAGTCAAAATTGACAGGCTATCTTCTGAACAGAAGAAATACCTCGCTGGCTGGCTGGAAGGGACCTGAGGCCTGGTTTTATCTGGTTCTATTTAATCGCCCTTAAATACTGTTCGATCTTCAGTTTCATCTCCGCATTTGTTGCGCCAGGATAGATCTTTATAAAAATTTCCTTGGCTTTATCAAGCTCGTCGCTCTTGAAATAAGCCACTGCCAGGTTGAAATTAATGGTCACATAATAGTCCATAGCGACGTTGCGGTTAAGAGTCGTCTCTGTCTCAAGATTTTTCAGGGCTATCTTGTAGCTTTCAATCGCTTCCTTGTATTTCAGCTGCTTCTCTAGGATCATCCCTTTGAGGTTATTCGCCATGCGGAAGTTCCTGTTCATTTCCAGAGCTTTGTTGACATAGCTGAGAGCCTCTTCGAGCTTGTCTTTTGTGAAATATATTCTAGCCAGGTTATAGTATGGGAGTTCTCTGGATAAGTAGGTTCTGTCGAGGGTCGCGATCATGAATTCCTTTTCAGCCTCATCCAGGAATCCCAATTCCTGGTAGGCAACGCCGAGGTAATTGTGCGCTTCGGTCAATCCAGGACTGAGACTCAGAGACTTCTTGAGATAGTTTATGGCTTCGTTAAATTTTCCATTCATCGAGTGGGCCAGACCAATCATGCAGAAGGCAAGGTCATAATCGGGTTTGAGAGCGAGGGCTTTATTGAAGTATTTGATCGCTTCATTGAGATTTCCTTCGTTGAGAAAGAACAGACCCATGTTATACTGGTGTCCCGGATCCTTCTCTCTTGATTTTTCCAGTTTTTTCTGAGATGAAGCGCACAGCATAAAATTGAGGCATATTAAAAGGATCAGAGCTGTTTTTATTTTCATCCTCTCCTCCTATTCTTTTTGGTATTCACTCTTGAGTTTTCTTGTCATGAGGTTTTCTAAAGCCTTTCTCGGGTCTTTATTTTCATAGAGCACTTGATAGACCTGCTCACAGATAGGCATTTCGACCTTCGCTTTTTGAGCCAGTTGGTGGACAGATAATGTCGTGGTGATTCCTTCTGCCACCATCTTCATCGAGGAGACAATCTCGGATATGGACTTTCCCTTTCCCATCTCCGCGCCCACAAAATGATTCCTGCTGAGCTTGCCTGTGCAGGTGAGGACGAGGTCCCCGATACCTGCCAGGCCGGCGAATGTCTCCATTCTTGCTCCTAATTTTAAACCCAATCGGGTCATTTCAGCAATTCCCCTTGTCACCAGGGCGGCAACGGAGTTGCTCCCGAATTGAAGAGAATCAGATATCCCTGCGGCGATGGCGATGACGTTTTTTATAGCTCCGGCGAGCTCAACCCCGACTATGTCACTGGTTGTGTAGGTGCGGAAGACAGGGCTGGAGATGAGATGCTGGATTTTCTTAACCTGGCTCTCTTTCCGCGAAGCCAGGACGACGGCAGTCGGATGACCTTCGGCGACTTCCTTGGCGAAGCTCGGCCCGGAAAGGGCTGCGATCCACGGTGTAAAAAAGGGGGAAAAGATCTCTTCCATCACCTCGCTCATTCTTTTCAAAGAGTTTTCTTCTATCCCCTTGGTCAGGCTGACGATCATCTGGTTGGAGGAGAGATGAGGTCCGAGCTGTTGATAAATCTGTCGGCAGAATTTTGAGGGGACTGCGATGAAGACGATATCAGTGGACGCCAGAGCCTCCTCATGGCTGTGAAAAAAAGAGACTGTCTCTGGAAAAACATAATCCGGCAGGAATGTCCGGTTTTCCTTATGGCGCAATGCCTCTTCATAGACATCTTGCTCTCGGATCCAGAGCTTCGTCTGGATATTCAGACGGCCAAGATGTAGGGCAAAGGCACTGCCCCAGGTGCCGCCGCCGATAACACTTGCTTTCATCTTACTTTCTCTCCTATTTTTCTTTCAGTGCCTTTGATCAGCCGGGCAATATTCCCCCTGTGCATGAAGGCAACAAGGATAAAGAGGACGATGCCAAAATAAACAACCTGTATCTCTTCCTTGAAAAGGAAGGTGAGGACAGGGAAGCTGAGGACGGCCAGGAGTGAGCCCAAAGATACATAGCGTGAGATACCGACTGCGATGAGAAATACAGCCAGGCTGAGGAGGGCAGGTTTGAAGGCCAAAAAAGCATAGGCCCCGAGGGTGGTTGCCAGGCCCTTACCTCCTTTGAACTTGATGTAGGCTGGAAAACAGTGGCCGACAACAGCCAGGAAGCCGCAGATGAGAGCAAAAATGAGGTCTCCGAAGAGCTTTAAAGCAAAGAAGACCGGCAGGAATCCTTTAGCCACGTCAAACAGCAGGACTGGAATCGCGTATTTCCATCCTTTCAGACGGAGGACGTTGGTTGCCCCGGTTGCCTGGCTGCCGAAACTGCGGATATCTTTTTTTTCGCTGAGGCGGAACAGAATATACCCGGAAGGAATGGCTCCGAAAAGATAGCAGAGAACGGCAAACAGTATTTTCATTTGAGCTCAAACTCAGACAGAACAGAATACTCAGCCCCGGCGGGCTTGAGCACGCTCTTGAAGAAAGTGATCTTTCTGACTTCCATTTCTCCAAATTCCTGAGATCCGTATTTTTCAAGATGGAGCATTATCTCCCTTAGGTTAGAGGGGATTTTCACTCTTCCCAGGGTGAGATGGGGATGAAATTCTCGCTTTTCTTTGGGAAATCCCAGGTTTTCCATCTCTTCTTCCAGGCGGGATTGAAGGGTTTTCAAGCTCTCCTCTTCTTCAATGCCCAACCAGAGGACTCTTGGGTTTTTCTTGTCCGGAGGGAAGTATCCTGTTCCTATGATCTTCATGGTGAAAGTCCTGGATCCATCCGATACTCGTTCCAGCACTGTTTCTATCTGTTTGACCCTGTTCTCGTCAATTTCGCCCAGGAATTTCAAGGTCAAGTGCATCGCTTGCTGATTCACCCATCTTACGCTTTTGCGGGCTGGATCTTGCCTTTTGAGTTCCTCGATGAGCTGAGACAGTATCTCTTTTAATTCCTGGTCAAGGTTGATAGCGATGAATGTTCTCA
>JAOUKO010000322.1 GCA_029882525.1 Candidatus Aminicenantota bacterium
CTCATTAGCCACTCAAGAGTGCGCCTGTAGCTCAGTAAGGATAGAGCAAGGGATTCCTAATCCCTGTGTCGCCGGTTCGAGTCCGGCCAGGCGCCCCACCTCTACCCCTGTTAAATCCTCATTTTTCTTTATGCAACCGTATCCATAATTAGGCAAGTTTAGGCAATTTTTGTGACGTATTTGCGTGTGTTAATTTTTATCCTGCCTGATAGAGAGATAAAGTTCTTTTTCTCAGACTTACAAACTTTAATCAGAGAAGGGCTAATTCAAACGATAGGTGAGGGGGTTGTTAGAATCGTTGTTTCTCCTCGAGGATTTCGCTTCTATGAATATTTGAAGAAGAAATCCGGAGAGCCAGTTGAACATATCGAGGAAGCCGTTCGCAGTTATATTGATTCTCATGATTTTCAGAGGGAGTATCCGAAAGCATACGAGAAATGGGCAGAAGCCGAAAGCTTGCTCTGGAAGACCGATACATCGAAGCAGCTAACAACAATCGGACATTTGTGCCGCGACGCAATTCAAGAATTTATGGATACTCTTTATACTCAGATAAAACCAACAGGAGAACCGATACCGAAAAGGCTTACAAAAAATCGGCTGAAAAAAATAATTGAAGCAAAATCTAAACAACTTGGTGAAACTGAGAGAAAATTCCTTGGTTTGCTCATTGATTATTGGGATGTCGTGAATGACCTCGTTCAAAAGCAGGAACATGGAGCACAAGAAGAAAAAGTTCAGCTGGTATGGAAGGATGCAAGGAGAGTAGTATTTCAGACAATGATGCTCATGTTTGAGGTGAGTCAATCTATGAAATTACAATCTTATGAGAGACAGTAACACTAGCAAAGCGATAGCGAAGACCAGGACAGGATACAGCATCAGCCTTGCTTTTCCGATGACCGCAAGATAAAATCACAGCGATAGTGTCAGCATCAATATTCAGCAAAAGGAGAGAGGTTAAGATGAGTGACCAGAGAGAGGTTTTAGACAAAATTAACGGAGAACTAAAAGAGTTCGAGGAAAAGTATCACGCTAAGTATTTGCTGGTGGCGACATACCCTTATGATAAGAAGTCTAGGATAGGTGGTGAGCACTTTTACCAGAGAGCCACAAAAGGAGAATTGAATTCTCTCGTCGAAACAGTACTGAGAGAGATGGAGAAGAAGTAATCCCCACCGTAACATAGGCTATCAAACCTCTGCTATCCTTCAACCCTCCGCTCTAGGCAATACTCACGATAAAGCGCCCTCCCTTGACTTCACGGATACCTGGAAGTAAAATCTTCCCAAAACCAAAAGGGAGGTTTAGAATGAAGAAAAACAATCAACTCACTAAAAACCTCCCAATCTGTGGTAATAATTTAAAAGCCCTGATTTCCCTGGATTGACAGAGATAGCTGAGCGAGTTAGAATTTTTATGTGGGGGTAAAAATGAAATTCACAGTTAAGTATCTTTCAATTGTTCTCTTTTTATCAATCTCTGTTTTGTGTATTTCCTTTGGCGGACAAAAAGCTGAATGGAAAGGTAAAATAGAAGTAGAAGATGGAGTCAAGGTCATCAAGAATCCCAAAGAACCGATGTATGGTGAGGATGTTTTTGGTCTGGAAGAGGAATTATCCATAGAAACAAAAGAAATTAGTCAAACAGAAGAGACGTTCCAGAAAATTGTATCGCTCGCTATCGATGACAAAGGCAATATTTTTATTCTGGATAAGAAAGCAGGAAACATTAAAATCTTTGATAAAAATGGAAAATCTCTCAAAACCATAGGACGAAAAGGTGAAGGACCAGGAGAATTTGGAGCACCAGAGAGGTGTGCTTTCACTCCGAATAATGAGTTATATGTTTATGATTCGGGACGTAGGATTATCCATATATTCAATATTGACGGTGAATTTAAGAGGGAAGTACCAGTAAGTATGCCATTTTTTGAGGGTCCAAAATTCACATCAAAAGGAGAAATAATTGCCAGTCATGGTGTTATGGGAGAAAAACCTTTTTTTGAACTAAAGAAGTTCGATTCAGAGATGAGTCCTATCTTGTCCTTCACTTCTATTCCAATGCTAAAGCCTCCCAAGGTGCATGTTTTCGTTTATTTAACTGCATCTGATTTGAAATGGGATGTTAGTTCTCGGGATGAAATTATATGGGGCATCATGACAACTCCAGAATATGAACTTTTTGTCCACAATGAAGACGGAAAATATATCAAAAGAATTACAAAGGAATTTACTCCCGTAAAACTCTCAAAAAAAGAATATAAAAAATTGATGACGAAATGGTTTGGAAAAGTCCCAACTTTTGACCGATGGGATTTAATCATTCCAGACAATTATCCTCCATTTCAATTATTCATTGTTGATGATGAAGGTCGGATTTTTGTTAAACGGTTTATGGAAGTGGAAAAAAGTGATAACCATCATTTTGATGTGTTCGATGAGGAGGGAAAGTATATAACGAATATTATTCTGGATAGTAAATTTCAATTTGGAATATTCAAGAACAAGAAACTTTTCTCAATAGAAGAAGATGAAGATGGTTATCAGTATGTAAAACGCTACAAAGTCACATGGAAATATTAACAAATTTAATCTGACTTAAAGCCAAATCCCCTAAAGCCCTGGCTTTCCTGGATTGAAAAAGGACGTTGAGCGAATTAACGCCTTGCTACAGATTACCTCTAACAAATCTTAATCATCATCAATCTCTGGAATTATCATCGTGATCCTAAATGGCCTTTTACAAGGAGATGAATATGAAGAACAGGATAAAATACATCTCAGTATTAGGTTTATTCGGGTTTATAGCAATAACTGCTTTCTGTAGCGATTCAATTATTGGAAAACGAGCAATTAATCCTCTCGGATGGAATCTACCTGATCTATCGTATTTGGAAAAAGAGAGCACGGAAGTAAAAGAGTACCCTGGAATCAGCAAGAAAATAATTGTAGAGACATATGAATATAAAGGAAAAGGAGCTCCCCCTCACTACTATATTTACAACAAGCAGATACTAAAAGGGGGTGTCGTTGATCTTAACAATGAGGTGAGGGAGTGGGTAATGGGTTTAAAAATATTCAAAGTTGAAGGCGAAAAAGAAGTTATTTGTTATCAATATGATTGTGTACAAGGAGAGACTTTAAGTTCAAAAGAGGTGCAGAAAAAAGAGGTCGAGAAAAAGAAAAAGGAACTATTATCAAGCTTGATAGCCGATGGCGTGGCTGGTTTTTGGGTATCTTGATTTCCCTGGATTGACAGAGATAGCTAAGCGAGTTAGAATTTTTATGTGGGGGTAAAAATGAGTGTGCC
>JAOUKO010000323.1 GCA_029882525.1 Candidatus Aminicenantota bacterium
CTCCATACCTTCTTCACCCGCGAAGAGATAGAGGAGGGACTGGGCCATTCCCTGGATGCGGAAGGATTCAAACGGGACTGGTTCGAAAAAGCCACCGGCCGCCACGTCCTCAGCCACTCCGGAGGTTTTCCCCACGGAGAACGGGGTGAGGTCTTCCCCATCTTCTTCGAGCCGGGAACAAAGTGGAAATATTCAGCCGACGGCTATCAGATGTTGCAGCTGGTGATAGAGAAGCTCAAGGGCGAAAAGCTGGATACGATCATGCAGAAATACGTCCTTGACCCCCTGGGCATGGAAAAAAGCTGCATGGTCTGGCGGGAAACGTATGAAGATACCATGGCCAACGGCCATAATGTCTTCAGCACGCCCCAGGATTTCCGCAAGCGCACCGAACCCATCGCTGCGGCCAGCCTCTACACCACAGCCGGCGAGTACGCCCGCTTCGTCTGCGCGGTCATGAACGGAGAAGGGCTGAAGAGCGAAACATCGAAAGAAATGCTCACCTCCTTCATCGACATGAAAGAGGATAAGAGCCTGGGATGGAGCCTGGGCTTCGGACTTCAGCAAGACTCCAACGGCACTGCCTTCTGGCAGTGGGGTGACTACGGCATTTTCCGCAACTACATCATTGCCTACCCCGAGCAAAAGACAGCGGTCGTCTACCTGACCAACAGCTTCAACGGCCTGAGCATCTGCTCCGATGTGGTGGGCCGCAGCATTGGCGGTCAGGCATTGGGGAACACCCATCTCAATTACAGACCTTACGATTCACCGTTTTACGAACTCCTCTGGGGAGTGAAGGAAGGCGGCCCTGATGCGGCACGAAGCCTTCTCCCGGAGCTGAGGAAGAAACATTCCGATGAGCTGTCCTGGGAGACTATCGGATGGGTGGCCAGTCTTTTCCGGGATGAGAATATGCTTCCCGAAGCCGCCTCCATCTACGAATTCATTTTTAAGGAAAACCCGACCTCAAGCCGGGCAGCCTACGAACTGGCGCGAACCTACCTGCTCAATGGAGACCTGGAAAAAGCCAAAGCACATTATCTGAAGGCCAGGGAGGCCGAGGAAGACAAAGTCGACCAGAAAAACATCGACTGGGATCTGGACTATCTCCAGGCCGCACAAAAGCCATTCCCCCTGGATGAAGACTATATGCAAAAACTGGCTGGAGACTACGAGGTCCGCCACATCACGGTCAAGGAAGGCAGGCTCTACTACTTCCGCGAGGGAGGCACCACACCCGAGCCCCGGCCCCTGCTTGCCCTTTCCAAAGACACCTTCTTCATCGAGGGCGTTGTCTGGTTTTACTTCAAGGTGGAGTTCGACAAACAGGGCAACCCGGTCAAACTCGTCGGTAACTATGATGATGGAAGGCGCGACGAATCAAAACGGACTAAATAGCTGATGGACTGAAAATATCTTCAGGGTTTTGAGACATCGAAGCGAGCAAGCCTGCTCCCTGCTCTTTGCTGTAAATAGAAAAAGGGGCCTGGCCCTTTTTTTGTGACCTTTGAATTAAGTGCAATAAGGGGAGCGGTGCGGCAATCTCAAAAAAAAGATGAGATGAAAAAAATGGGGACAGTCCCCAATTTTGGACTGCCCCCAATTTCTGGAATCTGTTAATGCGTTACCTTGATGGAATCACTGCCTTCGAAGCTCCTGCCGTCCACAAGCAACCCTGTTATAGTCGCTATTCCTTCACCTGGCTCAAAAACTCCATCCTCGTCTTGAATCTGGATAACGAGATCTTCGAACCCATCTCCATTGACATCTTCATAATGGTAAAGGGCCTTGTCAGCCTTACCGACCGTCTTAAGGGTCAATCCCTCCATGGTAACGCTGGTGGGGATAATCAGGTTCACATCAAAAGTCTCGCTGCCCAGGATAGCCACTGGAATAACTCCATTTCCGTCATTGTTAATGGCATTGGGGTAGCTTCCCGGCTTGATATCGATACCGACATTAACGACGGTCACCATATAACCTTCGTAGTTGACGTTCGCTTGCGAAAAGTTGTAGAAAGCAATTCTTCCATTACTGAAGGTCCCATCAATATCAATCTCGAGTTCTCCATCCACATACACTTTAAGATTCGATTCGCTGAATTCAAACCTAAACGTATAAGGTGTGTTGTCTGCCCACCCGAGATTCCATAAATTAGTTCCCCGAGCCAATTCCTGAAGACCATTGTCCAGGTTAGAGCAGGACGAATCGAAATTGACGTGACCCCAGAATTCATCAGCAGTCGGAATGCCAGTTACTCTGGAAACAGCCAGACCTTTGTACGCCCAACTCCCAAGTGTGCAGGAGGGGCTCCCAAAATCAAACCATTGAGTATTCTGCTTCCAGTCAATCAGAAGATAGTCGGCATCAGGATTTTCCGTATCCCCAGGCTGGAAACCCAAGGCGAAACCAATGTAGTCATCATCTCCACCTAATTCGGTAACTGTAATCGTTCCTTCGACTTCTGTATTGAAAACATCAAAGTCACTGTAAAACAAGGTGGGTTGACCGTTCATGCTCTGGAAGACACTCAAACCATCTAAAGAGACGGCCCACGATCCAGCAGGAAATCCAGAAACAGCAGGATACGATTCCGCCAGCCAATTCACTAGACTCAAGGGAGTGAATTGGGCCTGACTGTCAGACACCAATCCCATGATCATAAACCCTGTTAAAGCCGCCGCCACAAATACCGTAAATACTTTTAATTTCTTCAATCAAGCCTCCTTTGCTTAAAATTCTTCGGTAAATTTCCGAGTCTTAATTTTTCTTTTTCCTGGCCTCCTTTCTTAAGACATAGATATGCACCAGTTAATGAAAACACTTTTGCATCAGACAAAATAGAATAGTATTTGTCTTTATTGGTGAGGAGTTAATTTCTTCTCCTTTTCCCTCGGAAATATTTTGAACGGTCTCAATATATAAGAGGAAAAAATATGTGTCAAGTATTTTTTATACTCTGCAATTGGAACTGTTCCCATTTCAGAAATGTCAAATGTTGAGATGCGACCCCTTGATGGATCTCCTTGAATCAGTTTACGTAAAAAGAAATTTGTTTCTTTATATTCCGGTTCTCTTGGATTATGCTTATAAATATCAGGATGACAGTGCATAAGCATTTTCATTAAGGAGGATTCAATGAAATTCCGGAGAATCTTTTTTATCTTCTTTATCCTGGCTTTATTATCCTCTTGTGCTGTCCTATGGGCAGAAGAAGAGCTGCCGATTGACTTTGAGCGCTACAGCGAGCGAGTCCTCATCGTCAAATGCGGCAAATTATACACAGACCAGGTCATCGCCAT
>JAOUKO010000324.1 GCA_029882525.1 Candidatus Aminicenantota bacterium
TGCCACCTCGTTGGCAGATTTTAGCTCTTCTATGATTTTCTCGATGATCTCTTCACGGTAAGAAGGGTGGATATTGAGCTCGTCGATGTGATGATGCATAGCTATGACCAGCCGGCCTCGAGACACGACGTTCTTTTTTCTTACGGGAATTCGGCGTAAATCCGCGTAGAGCCTTTTTATCTTATGGATCCGATCAAGGATCCGGGCCTTTTTTCTGGCGAGTTTTCCATCCCTGAGCTGGTCTTCGGTAAAGTCGAACAGATCACGTATGACTTCAGGGTCGCTTTTGATCATCTCTTCCAGGCGGAGGATTTCGTTGAGAACAAGAGGAGTCTTGGAAAGGGCATGGATTATACCTCGCTTGCCCTTTTCAATCCTCCTGGCCAGCGTTATTTCGCCTTCATGGGTCAGGAGCAGAATACTTCCCATATCTTTCAGAAAGATCTTCACCAGGTCTGTGGTTCGCTCCAGGTTGTCTGATATGTATCTGTCGGCTTTTTTTCTTTGTGCGGGGGCTTTTCCTTTTTTGTCTGGAATAGCTGTTCCGTGTAGGGACCCGGACGCCAATAAAGCACCCGAATCATCTTCAAAGCCTGGAGCCTCACCTGATGTTTCTTCTGAGAGGAGATAGTCCTCTCCGTTTATTTCTGATGGAAATGGATTCATTTCCTCTTTCTCGTAAATTTCGTCCGGATTCATTGGATTCATCCCTATTGACCCTATCATTATAATAAACTAAAAATCAGGTCATTTCGTTGCAATTTTGTCGGCAGGTTTTATGAATAATTCAGGGAAATGTTGTAATTCATAAAAAAGAAAATAAAATATGAGAACAGGCAGGAATGAAAGCTTCTGTTCGAATGTTTTGTCATCGAAAAATAGAGGAGGGAAGCATGAAGAAGTTTTGGGCATTTGCACTATTTTTAATCATTTTATTTGCCTGTGCCCCTCAACGAGGAGAGGAAACAGACCCATCGCTATTGAGCCTGGAGCGGATCTATAGTTCCCGGGAGTTCGCGCCGGAACGGTTTGGTCCGGCCAAATGGCTGGAACAGAGGAGAGGTTACACGACACTGGAACGCTTAAAGTCAAAAAAGTACGAGGATGCGAGGGATGTCGTGCTCTATGACCCGGAAACAGGTGATCGTGAGATTCTGGTCTCCGCCTTCAGGCTCATCCCCGGAGGTCAATCCCAGCCTCTAGCCATCTCTGATTACGACTGGTCCTCAAACGGCCAAAAGCTCCTCATCTTCACCAACACCGAGCGTGTCTGGCGGCAGAACACGCGGGGTGACTACTGGGTCCTGGATTTAAGCGACTGGACACTGCACAAGCTCGGAGGAGATGCAGAGCCTTCGACCTTGATGTTTGCCAAATTCTCTCCTGAGGGGAATAAAGCCGCTTATGTGATGAATAATAACATTTATGTGGAAGACCTCAAAACTCACCGGATCACCCAACTGACAAAGGACGGCTCCGAGACCATAATCAACGGGACTTTTGACTGGGTCTATGAAGAGGAATTCTCGCTGCGGAATGGATTCCGCTGGAGTCCGGACGGAAAATGGATCGCCTACTGGCAGCTTGACACCGAGGGTGTGAAAACATTCTATCTTATCAACAACACCGATTCCCTGTACCCCAAACTCCAGCCCATCCAGTATCCCAAAGCAGGGGAGACCAACTCGGCCTGCCGGGTGGGCGTGGTGAGGGTTGAAGGAGGGGAGACCCGCTGGTTTGAAATGGAAGGCGACCCGAAAAATCATTACATCGCCTGGATGGATTGGGCAGCAAGCTCGGAGGAGATCTGTTTCCAGCGGCTCAACCGCCTCCAGAACACTATCTGGCTGATGCTGGGTAATATCCGCAGCGGGAAGGTGAGGACAGTCCTGACCGAACGCGATGAGACCTGGGTGGACGTGGTGGAGGATATGCGCTGGCTGGATGAGGGAAAGTCCTTCCTGTGGGCGAGCGAGCGCGATGGCTGGAGCCATGTATATCTGATTTCACGGGACGGTGAAAAAGTGACGTGTTTGACTCCTGGTGATTATGATGTAGTCGCCTTCCAGGCCATTGATGAGGAGAGAGGCTGGCTGTATTTTATCGCTTCTCCAGATAATCCGACACAGCGCTATCTCTATCAAGTGCCTCTGGATGGATCCGGGAGTGCCGAGAAAGTCACCCCTCCGGATCAGACAGGAACGCACAGCTACCGGATTTCCCCTGATTCTGGCTGGGCTTTCCACGATTTCTCCACCTTTGATGAGCCTTCGACGACCGATCTGGTCCGTCTGCCTGAGCATGAGCTGGTGCGCACTCTGGTGGATAATTCGGAACTGCGGAACAAGGTCAAGGGGCTCAAGAGAAAGCCTGTGGAGTTTTTCCGGGTGGATATCGGCAGTGGCTTGGAGCTTGACGGCTGGTGCATGAAACCTCATGATTTTAACCCCGAAAATCGCTATCCGGTACTCTTTTACGTCTACGGTGAGCCCTGGGGGAGTACGGTTGTGGACAGATGGGCAGGAAACCGCTATCTCTGGCATTTGATGCTGACCCAGCAGGGATATCTGGTGATGAGCGTGGATAACCGGGGGACGCGCGTGCCGCGGGGACGGGAATGGCGAAAATGCATTTACCGCCAGATAGGAATCCTCGCCTCGGCTGACCAGGCAGCCGCTTTGCAGGGAATTATCAAGCGCTGGCCCTGGGTGGACCCTAACCGCGTCGGCATCTGGGGCTGGAGCGGAGGAGGCTCGATGAGCCTCAATGCCATCTTCCGCTACCCTGACCTCTACCAGACTGCCATGGCAGTCGCTTTTGTCAGCAACGAGCGCTACTATGATACGATCTATCAAGAGAGGTACATGGGACTGCCGGAGGATAACGAAGAAGGATACCGGAAGGGTTCTCCCATCACTTTTGCTCACCGGTTAAAAGGGAACCTGCTTCTGGTTCACGGGACAGGCGACGACAACGTCCACTACCAGAACTTAGAAGCGCTGGTCAACGAGCTGATCAAGCACAACAAGCATTTCACGATGATGGCCTATCCCAACCGGTCCCACGGGATTTTTGAAGGCGAAAACACCACCCGCCATCTGTATGAACTTTTGACACGATATTTAAATGAGAACCTGCCTCCCGGTCCGCTTCAATAAAAGGGGCCAGGCCCCTTTTTGATCAGAGCTTATCTTTTTCTCTTCAGCAGATAGGTCACAAAAGACCTGTTATCCATTTTTGTGTACTTGAAATCCGCATCTCCCTCAAAGACAGCGCCGTCGAAATTCACCGGATCGCTGAATT
>JAOUKO010000325.1 GCA_029882525.1 Candidatus Aminicenantota bacterium
CGAAGTCGTAAGCCACAACAAAATGTTTGAATTTTTTCTTGTTCGGGTAGCCTTTGGGCCAGTCGTAGATACCCTCGCGAAATCTGTAGGGTTTCTCGGTGGTCACCTCGCTGGCGAGGTCAGTCCCGACGATGGAGGGGATTTTTTTCACCCTCTGGCGCAGGTCATGGATGTCTTCGTTTTGGGTGGAGATGAGGGCTCTCTGAGCTCCGCCGGTCCGGATCATCCTGGTCAGCTTTCGGGTGTCGATTCCCTGGATGGCCACGATCTTGTGCCTTTTCAGAAAATCGGCCAGGGACTCCTGTTTTCTCCAGTTGGAGGGCAGGGCTGCCAGCTCTTTGATGACAAACCCTTCCACCCACGGCCGGCGGGATTCCACATCCTCGGGATTACAGCCATAATTTCCAATCAGGGGATAGGTCATGGTCACGATCTGGCCGTTGTATGAGGGGTCGGTGAGGATTTCCTGGTAGCCGGTCATGGAGGTGTTGAAGACGATCTCCCCCTCTGCGCAGCCGTCGTGCCCGATGGATTGTCCGCTGAAGAGTGTCCCGTTCTCTAAGACAAGGTGGGCTTTTTTGGTTTTCGAAGCCATGTCAGGCGTCGAAATTCCCCTCCGATTGAGCAGTCAACATTTGGACTATTTTACATATTCTTGTGATGGAATTCCACTTTTTTTTTAACAAAATTAAGCATATCTATTTCCGTGATGAGCGAAACATCCGACCAATTGAGAAGTGCGGCCCCGGTTTCCTTCCGTCCTCGCCAGGGCCTTCCCACCCTCCTTCATGGGCTTCTAATGGAGGGGAACCGGCACTGGAGCAGATTATACTCTCATAATAAACCGTCACAGAAATAGAGTTGCTTCTCTTTTCTCATCGGCCCAAAAAAAGCCGCGATAAATTAATTGACATATCCTATTAAATATATATAATTAATATAATATATTTAGAGATTATCAATGGAGGAATGGATGAAAAGATATTCAAAATCTTTAGTCTTGTTTTTTGGGTTTATTCTCGTTCTCGCTCTGGTGGTTGCGGCCCAGGAGAAAGCAGCGGACGATACGGTGACCTGTCCGGTCAGCGGCAAAACAGTGAAAAAGTCAGAAGCCAGGGGGCTCTATGTCTACAAGGGAAAAACCTATTATTTCTGCTGCGATGGCTGCAGGGAAGCCTTTGTCAAGGACCCTGAAAAATACGCTCACAATGATGCTGACAGTACTGTTATGGACCCGGTGTGCGGTATGAAGGTCAAGAAGTCTGAGGCTAAAGCGACTTATGAATATAAAGATAGTACCTATTATTTCTGTATGAATGAGTGTCTGGAAAAGTTTAAAAAGGATCCTGAAAAATATGCCAATACAGCTGAAGAGATAGTCACCTGCCCTGTGAGTGGTGAGACGATCAAGAAATCCGAGGCTGCCGGGAAATACGAGTACAAAGGAAAGACGTATTATTTCTGCTGCCCAAACTGTCAGGAAAAGTTCGTCAAGGACCCTGAAAAGTATGCAAAGAAAGGCGGAGAAATGGATACTGAGTCCCAGGGCAGCTTCGCCTGTGCCGTTAAGAAAACTCAATAGAATAAGCTAAAGAGAATCTGAGAGGACAAGAACTTCATTAAGTTTAAAAAAATTTAAAGGTTTTTTCAGCCTCGTCCCCCTTGTTCATCTGAGCAAGGGGGATTTTTTTTAAAGGTGTTGCCTAAACATTGATGGTGAAGCCCTGTCCCTTTCTTTATTTTGTGGTATCCTATGGGCTGAAGAAGGATGAAGAAAAAAAGAGTCGTTGTGGCCATGAGCGGGGGAGTGGACTCCTCCGTAGCCGCTGCTCTTCTTAAAGAGAAGGGCCATGAGGTGGTCGGGGTCACCATGAACCTCTACTCCCTGCCCAGGGAATACTGCAGGTCGGAGAGCTTGAGAAGCTGCTGCGGCTGGAAAGCCACCGAAGATGCCCACCGGGTGGCCGTCTCTCTCGGAATCTCTCATTACCTGGTTGACTTCAGGAAATCCTTTGAAAAGCGGGTGATCGCAGATTTCTGTGAAGAGTATTCCCAGGGCCGGACTCCCAATCCGTGTGTCCGCTGCAACCGGTACATCAAATTCGATGTCCTGCTGAGAAGGCTGAAAGCGTTCGACGCAGATTATATCGCCACCGGACACCATGCCCGGGTCGAATATGATTCTCAGAGGAGACGCTACATTCTCAAAAAAGGGAAGGATAGGCACAAAGACCAGTCTTATTTTCTCTATCTGTTGAACCAGGAGCAGCTCTCCCGCACTCTGCTGCCTATCGGAGATTTCACCAAAGCTGAAGTGAGGGAAATAGCCCATGACCTGGATCTTCCTGTAGCCAGAAGGCCGGAAAGTCAGGAGATCTGCTTCGTTCCGGATAATGATTATGCCCGTTTCCTCCAGAGCAGGATCCCTGACTCTTTCCGTCCCGGGCCCATAGTCGATTTGAACAATAAGGTCTTGGCCCGGCATAGGGGAATCCCCCTTTACACCATCGGCCAGAGAAGAGGGATGGGGATCTCAGCTCCGCATCCTCTCTACGTGCTCTCCATCCAGAGTGAGAGGAATACGATCGTAGTCGGACCCGAGGCGGAGCTTTATCAGAAATCACTCCTGGCTTCAAAAGTGAACTGGATCTCTGTGGCTGGAGTGAAGGAACCGCTCGAGGTTAAAGCCAGAATCCGGTACAAGCACAGGGAGGCCAAAGCCAGAGTCACATCCCTGGATTTGGACCAGGCCTTGGTGGAGTTCAAGAGAGCCCAGCGAGCCATCACGCCCGGTCAGTCTGTGGTCTTTTACGAGGGAGATGCGGTGGTGGGCGGAGGAATCATTAAGGGGGTCAGGGCTCGACATTAGACATTTTTAATGAAAAGGCATTGAAAACAATCTTCTTTAGTGTTCAATGAGTGTATTTTTCATATTGTGGCTTGTGCCTGAGCAACCCTTACTTTGTAACCAATGATTAGATGTCTATTGTCGAGCCCTGACCCCATTCGTAGGGATTTAAATTGCTTTCGTCGCCTTTTTCAGCCAGTCGACCTCTGGCTTGTCTAAGAAGGGAGCTAAGGTCTTGAAGACCTTTTGATGATAATCGTTGAGCCAGTCGATCTCCCTCGCCGTCAAAAGCTCTTTTTTCACCAGGCGGAGGTCGATGGGACAGAGAGTCAGGTTCTCGAACGTGTAAAAAACGGCCTCTTCTCTTGACCTCTCCCCATCCTTGACCACCAGAGCCACATTCTCCACGCGAAGACCGTACTCGTTATCCTTATAATAGCCGGGTTCAATGG
>JAOUKO010000326.1 GCA_029882525.1 Candidatus Aminicenantota bacterium
ATTGAGACTTATGTCTTCCTGGGGATAACAGGTGCATTCTTCACCGGAATGAATGATTTTAAATCCATACTGAAAGCTGAATGAGGTCTCCTCACTTTCTACCAACCATTCAACATAACCATCTTCCGGTGTTTTTATGACTTGTCCGCATGAGTCACAGATCCATTGTTTTAATGGTTCCAGCATGGCTCCCTCCTTTGCTTATTTCACCCGGAATGTTTGAGTGACTTGCGATTCCGATCCTGTTGTGGCTTCCCTGGCCAGAAACTCCAGAGAATAATCCCCGGGTTCTAAGTCCGGCAGTTCTATCTCGATCAATAGAATATCGGTCTCACCATCCCTCTCAGAAGAAATGATGGAAAAAGGCAGGAAATCTTTTTGCTCAGTTGAATGTTGATTGAGATATACGGAGAGTTCGACATTTGGTTCTTCAATATCCGCTATGGAACAACGTAACACACCCAGCAGTCTGTTCTTCCCTTGTTCCAAATCCTGAACAAGGGGAGAATATTGGTTGGAAAGATAAGGATAGATATTGATCAATGATACAGGTTCGGTTTGGACTTCTTTCTCCATAGCCTTTGAAGCCCTCAAATAAAAACCTTCTTTTTCAGGGATAAGGAGCAGAGGCGGAGAAAGCTTTATGCCTGAATCAAGCGGCTCGGGCATGATAACTGAGATGGACCCTACAGCTCCCTTCCCTGTATTCAAGTTCCGTATGACCAAATGGCACTTGTATTCCCCTGGAGATAAAGAGGAAATCGAATAATGATAAATCGTCTTCTGAGGGATTTTTGAAAAATTGATCTCTCCCTGGCTTGAGTCGGCGATCATATTCTCCTGGCTGATTATCAGAGTTATCATTTCTGTTTTTTGTTTTATGAGCTCTTCTATTTCATCTAAATTCAGCTCAGAAAGCAGAACAAGATTGGACTTCTTCTTATCTGAACAGGGAAGCGCTAATAACGGCAATCTTATCGGCTGCTGAAAATAGGGTTCATCACTCAAGGCCAGGTCAATGAGATGAAGCTGTTTTTCAAAATCGGACAATTCGGTGAAAGGCTTTGGATTGTAAAATCCTCCCTGAGCGTAGACTTTGCAGCCTTCCCGCTTGACCTGAACTTCTATTTTATGGAACTCGCCGTCCCATTTCTCATCGATGTAATAGCCCAGGACATAGTAGTTGCTGGTTATGTTCTGGATCTCCTGGGCGATTGTTTCGTAGCGGCTGGCATCCTCAAAATATCTTCCACCTGACATCTCGGACAGGAATTTAAGGGAATGCTCTCCCATCGCTTCTCTCCCTGCGAAATGGGATTCCTGGCCCACCGGGTTGATAGTGTAAACAGGACAACTGGACGTGGCCAATTCCTTGCCCATTTCTTCATATCCCTCAGCAAAAGGAGTGCTCTTGTCGCGAAACATCTCCTTAGCAAATCCCGCTGAGAAGAAGATGATATTTTTATATCCGGGTATATACCGTAAAGCCTTGGCCATCTCTTTTATCTCTTTCGTAAAGTCCAAAGGGTCCCTGCCAACGTGGCCCCATCCCGGGTCTCTTTGGGGCGTAATAAGTAAAGAGGTCATCGAACTCTCCTGGCCAAGGCCTGCTTCTTGTTCTGCCTGAGTTCGTTCTGCCTCCAGAGGAGATACTCCTCCTTTTCTGGAGCCAGAGCCACTGCCGGATCCAGATCCCCCTCCCTGAATGCCTCTCTTTATTCCTTTTATGGCTTCTCGGACTTTTTGATGGTCAGTGGTCAAGTATCGATGAAGGTCCAGGCCGGTTATCTCAGAAAATGAAAGAACTCCAACCTCATCGCTGGGCTGAATCTGGGTATCCAGGAAATGCATAGCAGCCTCCTTCGACGCCTTCACTCCCTTCGGGCTATTTCTCTGAAGATCCAGGACGAGGAAGAATTTGCGGTTCATTTGGGAAGATTTCAAGGGAGCTTTCTCCGGAACAGGAAGCTTGACCTCTTCTCTACTTTCGCTGACCTTTTCCGCAGGCTTAAACAGAAGGTGTTTTTCAAAGTCAGTGATTGTTTTGAGTTCTTTGTTATCAAAGAGGATAAAATCGTCTGTGGTTAAATCAGTCACTGGATTACCCTTTTCATCCACCACAAACACCTGAACCAGCTTTAAAACGACCGTCACCTCATGCTGCAAAGCCTGCTCTTCTTTTTTTTGTTGGAGCGATTCTGGATTAAAACTGTGCAGGCTCAAGATTGCTTTTAATTCAGGTTGGTCGGTTAAGTCAGAATTAGCTTTCTGGCTGAAAATTGGGAACGAAAAAATAACAAAAATGAGAACCAAGATAAGAATTCTTTGCTCTTTCATTCTTGGCTCCCTTTTTATTATTGTAAATCCTCAAAAACGAATAGTAAATAAGGAGAATTGATGAGTTAACGAGCTAATATAGATCCTCATAAGATTTGAATTCTGCCTTTCAGTCTATATCAGTACAGGAAAACTAGTGCTTCAGGATTTTTGGATTCTCTCAGAATATTGTTTTAAAAGTCAACATCCTGTTTTATCAGGTCCCAGTTTTTGATCCTGTATCTAATGACCTTTGTTTCACCGGTTTCTTCTGAGAAAGTCGTGTTATAGAGATAACCTCCTTTTATGGCCAGAGGAGTGAAAGAGAGCTTTGTTGAATAAAGATAGCAGCCTTTCGGAGCGAAAATTTCAAATATCTCCTCTGCGCTTTTATCAAGAACGGATTTGCGTCTTTTGACGTAAATTCTCCCTTTATCGTCAACCAGGATTCGGTTGAAGAAAGGGCGGTGCTTTGGCAAATTCAAAGCTTCTTCGACGACATTCTTAGGCCATTTAATGCTTTCAAGCCGTTCATTGATGATTTTGTCTCTTTCACCTCCGCTGAGGACATGATAGGGCTCGTCCTTTTTAATGATCAGAATATTTTCTCCTGACCAGTCAGCACAATACAGCTTGTATTCTAAGGGATATCCGTACACGAATCCTTTGTCTCCGACTGCTGCGATCCTGAGAAGAGGCGTATAATCATGGGCAAAGGTCATCCCTCCTTTAATAATGGGTATACCGGGGAATTCAGCTATTTTTTTTGATACCTCCCCATCCGGATTTATGATCAGGACTCCGAAATTTTGCATCCTTTCAGCCCTGACATAGGAGGTTGCGATGATACTCCCCTCTCCGTCTGGGACAAAAGCTGTGACAAAGCCCGGAGGAACAAGGCTTTTTACGAACTCTCCTTTGCGGTCAAACAGGTGGATCTTAGGAAATCCCAGAACATAGATATTCCCTTTTTTATCAAGGTA
>JAOUKO010000327.1 GCA_029882525.1 Candidatus Aminicenantota bacterium
TCTGGGTTACGCATTTTCGATTCGGCAATTCCAGACTTAAAAGTCTCCTGAAAAACGGAAAGGTTGCCTGCCACTCCTTCATTGTTGGCGAACTGGCCTGTGGCCGCCTCCAAAACAGGGAAGAGATACTTTCTCTGCTCCAGACGCTTCCCGCAGCTACACAAGCAGAGCACGAGGAAGTCCTTCATCTCATCGAGAGCCATCGATTGATGGGCCTGGGCCTTGGCTATGTGGACGTGCACCTTTTAGCCTCTTCTCTCCTTTCGGGAATTCCGCTGTGGACTGAAGATAAACAGCTCAGGAAAGCAGCGTTGAAACTGGAGGTTTGTTTTAAACAGGAAGGTTAGCGCTATCTTCCAATTCCAGTCGTTATGCTCCCGTCAGGATGGAACTTAATGAGACATCCGATGCCTACCCGTGATGATTCTTGACTGAAAAACAGTCAACATTCCCTCAAAATATCCACAATCTCCTGGTTTACGTGTTCATCCAACCAATTTTTTGTAAGATCGATCCCGTTCTCATCATATGCTTAATCGAGGTCAACGGCTATAAATATTTGGGGTACAGGCCGCGGCTGCAAGAAGCTGTAAATTTCACTTTACAGGGGGGCACATTGATGGAGGGCAGGTTAGTTTTTTATCGCGGAAATGAAAATGAATGCGAAAAGCTTCATTTCCTTGAAAATTCATTTTTTTTTAGATAATCTGTCATACATATCATGAAAAGGTCAGACCGTTCGAAGATGAAAAGATGAGGGAAGGGTTAACTTGTGATTTTGTCGAGTTCTTCGGAAGGAGGAGGATATGTTACCTGGAGTCAAGAAATACCCGCATATCTTTAGTCCGATTCAGATAGGGAAGTTGTGGGCGAAAAACCGGATCAAATATGCCTCAACCGAGACAAACTACAATACCAGCGATGGCTTTGTTTCTGAGAAGGAGCTGGCCTACATAGAGGCGCATGCACGGGGCGGCGCGGGGATCGTGACCACCCAGGGCGCTTACACTGATCCGAGAGGCGAGGGTCAGGGGTATGTGGGCATGATGGGGATCTGGGATGACAAGTTCATCCCTGGCCTGAAAAAGATGGCGGATATCATTCACAGCGGAGACTCTTTGGCCTGTCTGCAGTTGATGCACTGCGGCCGGGTCGGAGGGATAAACCTCCCCTACACGGTCGGGCCTTCCGCGATACAGCAGAGGCTGCGCCGGTTCCGTCCCCAGAGGAAGATGAGCATCCCCGAGGTTGAAGAGTGTATTCAGGAACATGTTGACGGCGCCCGGAGGGCTGTGGAGGCCGGATACGATATCATCGAGATCTCCGGCATCGTGGGCTACCTCATCTCCAACTTCATCTCCAAGCTCACCAACTGGCGAAGCGACGAGTACGGCGGCGACATCCAGGGCCGGTGCACGTTCATGAGAAAGATTATCGAGGGGATTCGCCAAGAAGTCGGCCCCGATATCGCAATCGGCATTCGCCTCTGCGGCTGGGAGATGCTGGATGATGTGGAAGGGAACGCTGAAGAGGAGAGCCTGGAGTCGATAAAAATAGCCGAGGCGGCCGGATGTGACTACATCAGCGTCACGGTCGGATGGCAGGAGTCGCTGGGCTCGGTCATCTCCAGGGACATTCCGATGGGCAAATGGCTCTATGTTGCCGAGCGGACCAAGAAGGCGGTTAAGATACCGGTCAGCATGGCCTACCGGCTTTTTGTTCCCGAGATTCCAGAGAAGGCTATCGCCCAGGGCAAGCTGGACATCTGGGAGATGTGCCGGCCCATGATCGCAGACCCGGCACTGCCCAATAAAATCGTGTGGGACCGGCAGGAGGATATCACTCCCTGCATAGCCTGTCAGGTGTGTTTAGCCAGGCTTTTCCGTGATGCTCCCGTGACCTGCACGGTTCGTCCTTCCTGCGGCCATGAAGGCGAGCGGGAATGGGGCTATTATGGTTTTCCTAAAACGGAAGAGAAGAGAAAGATTGCCATCGCCGGTGCGGGCATCGCGGGCCTTCAGGCAGCGCGCATCGCCGCTGAAAAGGGGCACGATGTGACTGTCTATGAAAAGACCGGTCATATTGGCGGGCAATGGTTCTACGCTTCGCGGAATCCCTGGGGCGAAGATTCCGCTAAATACTGGGATGACCAGGAGTTCATGAGATGGGTGGATAATATGAAAGCCCAGTGCGATAAGTTCGGAGTCAAATTCGTCCTCAACACGACAGTGACCAAGGAACTTCTGGAGAAGGAACGGCCGGATTCGCTGGTCATTGCCATCGGAGCTGTGCCCGAAACTCCTGATATTCCCGGTGGGAACAGACCTCATGTGAAGAGCATGTTTGATGTGTTTACCGGAAAAGCGAAACTGGGCAAGAATGTGGTTATTCTCGGCGGGTCAGGGGCAGCTATATCCCTCATGCTTTTTGTGATTGATAAGCTGGAGAAGAAAGGAGTGAAAAACCCCAACCTGGCGATGATCGACCCTGCCCCGCGTTTTGGCTGGGATGTCAATCCGTCTTACATCTGGCGCTACAGGCTCAGGCTGAAGCAGGCTAAGGTTCAAGAGCTGACCTACGGACAGGTCAAGGAGATCACTGATAAAGGTGTGAAAGCAGACTGGACGATCGTCGACAGAAAAACAAAAGAAAAGCAACAGTTTAAAGACCAGATTGTACCTGCCGACACAGTCATCTTAGCCAGGCTTGTTTCCAATACAGAACTGGGCTACGGCTCGTTCAAAGGAGATACAGCCATGATCGGTGACTGTGTCTGGGTGAGGCGCGGTATCGACGCCATCCAGGATGGTTACCGCCTGGGAATGAGATTCTAGAATAATTAAGGAGATATCCATGATACTGTCAAAAATTTCGAGTGCTCGTCCTCTTATACCGGGCACAAAAATGAGTGTTTACCCCCATTCCGGTTCGAGTCATAAGGGATTGTATCCCTGGATCGATGCCTTTCGCTGTAACGGCTGCGGGGCTTGTGCCAGGGCCTGCCCGCCTGATATCATCGGGTTTCATAAAGGCAAAGCGGCGATCGTGCTTGACCTCTGCCAGCAGTGTGGGGAATGTTTCGAGGCCTGCCCGGTAGAGGGTGCCATCATCTTCAAGCTCCATCCTGGCTCACCCGAGACCGGAAACACGCCGTATTTATCCAGGATATAGAATCCGTGAAAAAGGAGGTTATGAGTTGGCTGAAAAATTAAAGGCAAATTATGTGGATCATATTTGCATCGCGGTCAATGATGTCAAAAAGGCAGAAAAAGACTATATCG
>JAOUKO010000328.1 GCA_029882525.1 Candidatus Aminicenantota bacterium
CCTGTAAATCCAGATCATGGATCAGGCTTTACGTAACTTACATATATAATAAGACGTATATCATATAAAAAGGTTGCTTGGTCTCCATCTTTAGGTTCTTATTTTAAGATGTCAGCGGGTGAGAATCACGGGGAATGATGCAAGATGCTGACCAAAACCACAAAAGAATTTTTTATATTCCAGGATTGAATTCTCTATTGGACGGTCACTATTTTGGTGAGATACTCAGAAGGATATCTTTGATAAAAATGAAGAAAGGCTCAAGGTCATTAAAGCATGTTAAGTTCTCTGGGAAGATTAAGCTAAGTATCTATTTGCATTTCAGGTCAAACTTGATTCCTTTTATTTGAGTCTCATAGATGAGGGGCACTTTTTTGGGCGAAAATCTTTCAGGAGAAGTCTCAATCCCTGCTTTACTGAAGAATTCCTGAGCTTTCTCTGAATCTCCGATATGGAAGAAGATCCTTCCGATATCGATCAGAGCATCTTTATCATCCAAACTCTCGGAGAGAATTTCTCGCCAGATTTCCAACGACTGTTGATAGTCTCCTTTATTGTAATAAAGGCGTGCGATATTTTTTTTCGCTTCCGCGATTTTTGAAGCGGCTTTTTCAAAGGCCTCAAGAGCGGCTTCTGTGTTATCTTTCCTGTATTCCAGATAGCCTCCAAGAAAAATGAGAAGATCATTCTTGCCTGAAATTTTTTCAACTTCAGCCAACTGGCTAGCTGCAGATTTGAGGTTCTTCATTTTTATGTAAAGATCAAAAAGATGCAGCCGAGTGGGTATTTCATCATATTCATGCTTCAGAGCGGTCTTGAATTTCTTTTCCGCATTTTTCAAGTCTTTTTTTTCTTTTAATACCAGTCCATGACAGAAATAAAACAGTCCCTTTCGTTCTTCTGAAAAAATGATTCCTGCTCTCCTCTCTTGTGCCATTGCAGCAAACATGGCCTCGTCTCCAAAAGATTGCCCTGCTCCCACCATCCTGTTTAATTCTTTTTCAACTTCATTAAATGTCTGCAAAGCAGCCTCCGTGCCGTTTTTCAGGTAAAAGGCGATGCCTAGATAGAGCTTAGCATTGAAATTATGAGGAGATATTTCCAGAATTCTCTGGAGGATTTCAACGGCTTTGTCGATTTCTCCCTCATTGATTCGAACGCATGCAGCCTCCTCTTGAGTTATTGCTTCTTGAGCAAAAAAGGCGCTACTTTTTGGGAATACAGACCAGAAGATCAGAATGATGATTGGAATCTTTTTTACCATGGCTCATCTCGACTGGAATGGAATCTTTTATTGTATTATACATCCAATTTTCTGAGCCAATCAAACTTTTATTATTACGTAAGCAACTCTATTTCCGTGATGATGGAAACATCTGTATTCAAAAAATTGAATCGAATTCAATTTTCTGGATAATTATCATGAAAGAGAGCACAGAGTCAATTCATAACATATTGATTCTAAATCAGATAAAAAAAAGACATCTTGGCACGAATATTGCACATATAAAAAACAAAAGGGAAAGGTACCTTTACTCATCATATTACGGGAATCTGATGAAGAATTTCTTCATGATTCATGAAGGGGGTGATAATCAAGGTAAAGCAACTATCAAAAGGGAGCCTCTTTTCTACTGATTCCTCTAGTAGAGGGGAGCGAAAAGAGGCATGGTGCTTCCCCTTGATTCAGGAAGGGGAAGTTTGGGGAAGGATGATTTTTAAGGAGGAATTAATTGAGTAAAAGGTTAATGAAATCTCTGTTTATCCTACTCCTCTCCGTTGGTCTCACCGCCGCTTTATTTGCTCAGGAAACTACCGGTTCTATCAAAGGCACGATTACAGACGAGGAAGGCAACTCGCTTCCTGGCGTCTCTGTTACAGTCTCTTCTCCTTCTCTGATGGGAGGTCTGTCTTATGTGACAACAGAAACAGGCGCCTTTAGATTTCCTTCTCTTCCGGTTGGCCACTACACAGTCAAGGCTGAGCTGTCGGGTTTCAAGACTTCCATAAGAGAGGAAGTGATAGTCCGAATTGGAATGGTAGTCACCATTGATGTCGCGATGGAGATGACTGCCATCGAAGAGGAGATCACGGTTACCGCGGCTTCGCCTATCGTCGATACGGAGTCGTCCAAGCTTTCAGTGGTTATGGATAAGGATCTGCTGAAGAACATTCCTATGGCCAGAGACCTGTACGACATCGTCAATGCTGCTCCTGGAGCTATTTCTGAAGGTCAGACTTACCGGAGGACATCCTCTATCCACGGCGCCACTGTCCGGAGCAACACCTATGCTTTTGACGGCGTCAACATGAACGACCCTGTGGTCATGTATCCTCTGACCAACATCAATTTTGATGTGATGGACGAGGTGGAGATGGTCACAGCCGGTCATCCGGCTGCGGTGGGATACACGGATGGGGCTTACATCAACGTGGTGACGCGCTCCGGAGGAAACCAGCTTTCAGGAGGAGCGGTCGCTTACTACACGAGCAAAGGGATGAATCAGTACCTGTGGCCGGATGAGGAGATCTCGGCCTTCGGGGTGGTAAAGCCACAAGTTGACAAATTGAATCTTGATGGCTCAGCGACATTAGGCGGCCCGATCATGAAAGACAAGCTCTGGTTTTTTACCAACGCCCGTTATATAAGAACAGAACTGTTGACCAACTTTATCCCCTTTACAGATATCAGAGGGGTATCCCACGAAACCTACGACTGGGATCACAAAGAATTGCTGGGATTCATCAAGCTCACAGGACAGGTCACCACGAAGCTCAAGCTGATGGGTATGTTCAACTATGCGGACCGCTCCCGCCCGATGTACGAGGAGCCGGGCGCGAGGACCATCTTTCAGGCAACGAGAGTCTGGGACCACGAAAAAGACTATACCGGCACCGGAGTCCTGAGCTATGTTCTCGACCAGAACACGTTCTTCGACATAAGGGCAGGTTATGTCCACCGCTGGTTCCCCATACCAATGCAGCCTAATGTCCAGGATTTGCCCCTATATTTTGAGCAGGGAGACCAGTACGGATCTCTAACCACTGCCCGGTTCAACGAGACCTATCTCCGCAAGAGATTCCAGGTTGGGCTTTATTTCACCCGCTTCCAGGACAACTTCCTCGGAGGTAGCCACGAATTCAAGGGCGGCGTGGAGTTCGAGGATGCCTACGGTGACTGGGACTGGTGGCGTCAAAACCCGATGGGATTCTATACGGATGAGCGGAATCCTGGCGGCTACTACTACGATTATGACAGGGGCCTAGAC
>JAOUKO010000329.1 GCA_029882525.1 Candidatus Aminicenantota bacterium
GGATCATCATCGATGACCAAAATTTTTGCCTTTTTATCCATTTTTTCCTCCTTTATTTACTAAAGGCATTGTGGATTGCCAGTTTGAGTTCTTCTTTTCCGAAGGATTTGATGAAATAAAAAAAGATGTCCTGTTCCCTGACTTTGGCTTCCAGGCTCTTCGTGTTTTTTTTCGTGGTCATGATAATTTTTATCTTGGGATCTATACTTTTAATGATGGATACAGCTTCGTATCCCTTCATTTCCGGCAGGTTCACATCCATGATCAGGCAGTTGAAGCATCCTTCTGACACTTTCTTGATCGCCTCCGGGAGGCCTTTTCCTGTTTCGACGTTGAAGTTCTCTTTCTGTAAAAACATCGTCATGTCTTTTCTGTCTCGACCGTCAGGATCGATGATCAGGATTCTTTTTTCGGTCGCTGCCATTTACTGATCCTTCATCATATTCTAATGCAATTCATGTGCCATATTTCGGGGAAAGGAAGGGGAAAATGACAATTTTTAAATTATTGATAATAAATAATATAAGAAGATACGGCCGAAGGCGCTCTCGTTTTCCAAAAAAGAGCAAAAAGGAAGGTGGGGAATAATTCCCCACCTTTGTTGCAAAACAGTCTATTGTTCCTGCATCTTGATTTCCGCCTGTTTGCACGATCGAAGCAGTTCAGTTTGGGTTCGGGAGAAAGGAGGGAAAGACCCAGCCGCTGAGGAGGAATGAAGCTTTATTCCTCAAACTAAAAAAATTAGTCAAGGATTCCTTCTCGAAAAAAAGATCGTCCAGCCTGAAAAAATAGATGCAGGAAAAAAGGAGGGGATTAGTGAATCTGGCTATTTATCCAGAATTTCACTAGGCTGGACGATCTATACAAATAAGCGGACGACATTCCTATTTGGATGTGAGCGACAAAAAAACAAAGGGCTCTTCTTATGCCAAGCAAAATAATCCTCTTTTTAACTCAGTTCATGATCTGATTGAGCACTTTATTCAGAGCCTGACGGACAGGCCTTGAAATCTTATGACCCTCCTCAGTCGTTTGAGGTTGGATGCCAAGGACGTAAGAGTTTTTCAAGTGGTCATAGCTGATGTTGCTGGTGAGGAAAGGCAGCAGCCTGTGGCTCAGGACCGTGTTGGAAAGTATATAGTGAAACGGAAGAAGGGTCACTTTACCCGGCTCCTCTCTGAAGTCTACGGCATCAAGGAACACCAGAGGACGGTCCAGGCCGTTTTTCCACGGCGAATCCTGATCAGCGAGTTCCGATTCGAGCCAGACATCGTTGACCCTGCGTTTTCTCAGCGCAAGAGCGAGCTTCAGGCCTACTCCATCGTCTGAGTGGTCGCTTTTTCCCACCCCGACAAAGATGGGTGAACCTTGCTCTTTGATTTCAGCCAATTTTTCCTTCCAGCTGTCGGGCGTGGCTTTCTTGACTTGCGCCATATGGACCGAGCAGCTGATGCAGGGGTCAAAGGCCCGAACGACCAGGTCCATCCTGTCCCTGATCTTTTCCTCTTCGCCTTTATTGAGGAGGTTTTGAGCGGCGATGTAACAGTATCTCTCGATGTCCTCCGCATTCTGGGCAGTGGGAGTGATGATGTCCGCGTGAGTGACAAGCCCGTCAGCTATCTCATAGGAATGGATGAGAAGGCCGCGCGGAGCTTCGACGATTCCCGTCCCTTTCCCTTCCTTTGTCTTGTAGGGGACAAGAGGAGGATCGGGGAGCTTGATCATTTTATCGATGATCTCCGGTATTCTTTCGAAGGCATAGCAGATTTCCAGCGCCTGGGCCGCGTTGTTGAAGAGAGGGTTTGTCTTCCAGCGCCGGTTGAAATACTGTTTGTACATCTTTCCCGCTTCTCCCTTTAGTCTTTCACCGAGGTTGTTGACCCGGGCCAGGGCCCCGACAGAATACGGCTTTCCTTTGTACCGGCTTCTCTTCGCGTAGGAATGGGAGACAACGAATTCGTTCGTTAATTTTTTATAATCGTCCTTGCTCAAGGTTTCGCCCGTGGACAGGATGATTTCGTCTCCGGCAAACCCGTATTGGTTCTTTTCCGGGTTGCAGCAGGCAAATATGGTCTTTTCTTCAGGGACATAGGGATAATCCAGTCCGCAGAAGAGGTTGACGGTTTTGAGGACGAAAGGCATGAACTGGATGGCCCGGCTTTTTATCCAGAGGAACTCATCCTTGGAAGGGTATTTCCCGAAGCCGCCGATGACAGGATTCTCTCCGTGGATATACCTCCCGGCAGCGGTTTTCATGATGTGGTTTCCGAATTCCTTCATTTCGAGGGCGATCTTGACTTCGAGGCCAAACTTGGAAGCCATGGCGATGGCGTTGGGAAATCCGACATAATCCGGGAGAGCAAGATAATAGGTATGGAGGGAGTGACTCTCGATCATCTCGCCCATGTGCATCAGCTCTCTGAAGAGCGATGCTTTGGGAGGGACTTTCACGGACAGGGCATTTTCCATGGCCCGGAGAGCTGCGTATTTATGGGATATGGTGCAGATGGCGCAGATGCGGGGGACGATATTGACATCTTCCTCAGGGGTCTTGCCCAGGGTCAGCCTCTCGACGAGACGCGGGCCCTCGTTTATGACGAATTGGACGTCTGTCACGGCCCGGCCATCGATGGTGGCAATGACGCCTCCATTCCCCTCAACGCGGGCCAGATGGTCGATTTTTATCCTTTTCATCTTTTCTCTCCTTTGATTTTCCCCAGGAAATCAGCGATTCCCGTGCCGCTGAAGTTGCCCATTTTCTTTTTAAGGAAATCGTCATCGAACCCCTTTTCTTTTAAAAGGTGATACTCGGAGGTGAGGTTGGCTTCGGCCAGCGGTCCCCAGCAGCCCACACAGGGAAGGTTATGGTTGATGCAGACCGCCCCGCAGCCTGCCGCAGTGACAGGCCCCAGGCAGGGGATGTCTTTGTTCAGGAGGCAGTCGTTTTCGTTCCATTTGCATTCCACACACACCGGGAAGCGGTAAAGCTCAGGAGGGTTTCCTCTTATGATCCGGTTGAAAGTGGAAAGAAACTGTTCTTTGCCGATGGGGCAACCGGGCAGGTAATAATCCACTTTGATGTAGGCATCGATGGGCTTGGACTGAACGGGCTTGGTATGGGTCATCTTTGTTTTGCCATAAACCTCTTTGTAATTCTTTTCCCATTCATTTTCTTTCAGGAAAGCAGCCTGGATTCCTCCATAACAGGCGCAGATACCGATGGCCACCACGACTTTGGCTCTTTTTCTTATATCCA
>JAOUKO010000330.1 GCA_029882525.1 Candidatus Aminicenantota bacterium
AGGACACTGGAGAAGGAATCAATGAAGTAGCTCCCTCCGGGGGAGACGCGGGCCCGATGGGAACCGGGTTCATTGGTCAAACACTTGAGTCCGGTGCCGTCGAGGTTCACCTTGAACAGATGGCTTTCGGTCGTCTCGCCTTTGTTCCCCGAGAAGAAGACCCTGCCGTTTTTCTCATCCACCAGGGATATCCCGTCAACAGACCATTCCCCTTCGGTCAGCCGCTTTTTCAGGTTTCCTTCCAGGTCATAGGAGTAGAGATGGCGCCAGCCGTCGACGTCGCTGCGGAGGAGGAATCCGCTTCCGTCCTCGAAGAAGTAAAGGTCCTCGAAAAATTCCACCCAGGAAGCCTGCTTTTCGTCGTAGATCTCCTTCTTCTTGCCCGTGTCGAGGTCGACTGTGTAGATCTTGATGTTGTTCTGGTCGCGGTTCATCCACTGGAACGTCAGTTTCGAGCTGTCAGCGAACCAGAAGGGCCAGGCCACGTAGTGGTCGGCGTTTTCGTCGATATCGGCCCAGACCACTTTTCTGTCCTTTATCCTGACAATGCCCAATTTGACCTTCGGGTTGGTGTCTCCGGGTTTGGGGTATCTTTCTTCTTCCAGCTCGCCGTGGGTCCCTCTGGCTCGAAAAATGGGGAAGATGGGGACAGGGCTGTCATCGAAACGGAGGAAGGCGAGCAGGGTGCTGTCAGGAGACCACCAGAACGCGGCATACCGGGAGCCCCGCCCCAGTATTTCTTCGTAATAGACCCAGGAAGCCCAGCCGTTGTAGATGGTCTCAGACCCGTCAGTGGAGAGCTGGTATTCGAGCCCCTTTTCAATATCCAGGGCAAAGAGGTTGTGGTTCCGGGTGTAAGCGACGTGTCTGCCGTCGGGTGAGAAGCGGGGATTCATCTCAGGGTCCGGGGTCGCGGTAAGACGCTTGAGCTCTCCGGTCCTGACGGAATAATGGTAAAGGTCATCGTCCTGCGAGTAGAGAAGGCCGCTGTAATCCGGAGTAGAGGCTGTGTGCATGGCGGCCCTGAGGCTCTTGGGGAGGTTTTGCTGAATTTGGCTGTAGTCAAGAAAAAGGGTCTTTTTTCCATTTTTTGCGTTCACCCTGAAGAGCTTCGTCTCGTTCGTTTTCTCGTTCTTTTCGGTCAGAATATAGTGCTCATCATCCAGCCAGGTGCGGATCGAGGGCAGGGATTCAAAGAGGCGGGGTTCGGCGCGCCCGTAAGCCTGCTCATAGGTCAGTTTTTTTAAGCCCTTTTCCTGAGGCCAGCCTGGGCTGCAGAGACATAGGCAGAAAAATAAGATAATAACGAGATGAAGAAAGGCATGATTTTTATGAGTTCTCATCCTTCTTCCTCCTTCAAGAATTAAATGAGTTATTACCACTGCAAAGGATGAATGTCAATCAGCGGGTCAGGGTTCAAGCCATTTTTTCCTGGGTAATAGTCATTTCCTTTTAAATAGATGGGTGGCAGCGGGGAACCCTGTGACAGGACCCATAATTGGGGACTGTCCCCAATTTCTTCCAATTTTTTGGGTCAGGATTGAAGGGATAATTTTTCCAGCTCCATTCGGACATAGAATTCCGTTCCCCAGAAACGGATGGAGGATTCATTCTCACTGTCGAGACCGCAGGTGATGATCTTTGGCCCCATGATGAGGCAGTCTCTGGTCTCCAGTCCATGTCCGGCAATGGTCCTGAAGGAGCTCTCTTCATTTCCGGGGCTGATGATGATTAAACTGCCCTTGCTCCCGTCTCTTTGAAGCCGGCATAGGCTGGCGATGATTCGCCCGTCGAAGCTGACTCTTACCCCGGATACCGGATTCCGGAACGGCAGGCTCAGGACATGGGATACTTCCTGGTTGAAGTCAATGATTCTTGTCCTGGAGACAGAATCTTCCTTGGGACCCGCAGAAGAAATATCCGGTTGAGTGACAGCCAGCAGCCTGTCTTGAGAGTACCGCCTGAGGTGCAGGGGTGTGCTCTCCAGCCTGCCTGTGATTTTGACCTTCCCTTTCTCAAGGTCCCATCGTTTCAAGGTATTATCCGGGCTTCCCGAGTAGACCCGGCCGTTATGGTCCACGGCCAGGGAGACGACAGGCGTCCGAATGCCTTTCAGGATAGAGACCTGCTTTTTCAGAAAATCGAAGATTCTGACCGAGCCGTCTTCATGGCCGGTGATGATCCTGTCTCCGGGAAAAGAGGTGATAGACAGTGCGGGGGAACCGGCCTTCCCGATGGTGTTGATCTCGGTCCTCTCAAAGGAGATGTTGACCAGCTCACCTTTTTCGTTGATCAGGAATAGGTCCCGTCCGAGCAGGGCTATATCTCTGCAAATGCCTGAGAATGTGTGGAAGATCCGGTTATCCAGGAAAGTGATCACGAACACACTCCCCTCGTCTCCTATGCCGGCAATCTGTTCCTGGGCATAGAACTGGATCCGCTTTGCCTTCAAATCGCTGGTGACGATGGATTGGAGCAGGAAGGGCCGGGCAGAGACGTCCTCGTTCAAATCCGGCTGGAATTTTATCTCTTGAGGTTGAAAGGATTCCGTCTTTATGCGGGGCCAGGTGTCGCTTATTATCTGAAAGCTTTTCTCGCGGAAGGCGGGTTTCTCGGTCGCGAAACTCAAAGGCTTTGAGTCCCTTTTGAAATCTCCGAGCCTGACCAGCTCTCCCCAGGTATCTATTCTTTTCTTCTCGAAGACCTCTTTGATTTCCTGGCTGTTCAGACGAGAGGAGATGGAATTATCGAGGTCGTAGAGGATGAGATGACCCTCTTGATAGAAGGAAGTGTCTTCAAGAGAAGGTTCTTCGAGGAAAGAAAGGTGGGTGTGGATGCTTTCCAGGGCTTTTTCCCGTTCTTCCAGGTTCATCCTTCTGGTGGAGAAAGTGGCTCTGAAATTCACCTCCACATCCAGAGCCCCTTTAAAGTAAAACGAATCGATGACTCTCTGGAAGTAGTGGCGGTCGCGGCATCCGTCGAGGATGATCAATTTTTTATCAGAATTTTGCTCGAGGAATTGACGGAAATACCGGTCAGGATTATCCTCCTTTTCGTCAACCGGATGATCCTGGTAGTAGGAGGGCTCGATATACTGTTTGAGCCATTTGAGGCCCAGGATCCGGTTGAATATTTTGTGGTCTTTCTTTCTGTCGCGCATCAGATAGAGGATTTCGTCCGCCCGGACATCGCCGAATCCATTCTTGATCGCCTCGCAGAAATATGTTTTTCCCGTGCCCGAATCTCCG
>JAOUKO010000331.1 GCA_029882525.1 Candidatus Aminicenantota bacterium
CATTGTTTCCTCCTACTTTTAAATATTTTCAAAATGCCTAAGCAAATTAAATCCTTCCTTAAAAGTTTTCCTGTTTTTTTACAAATCTTTTTTAGGTGATCTTTCCATTAAAAAATAAACTCCGGTATCGTCAATTTGAGTAAATCCCAGTCGTTCATAAAGCCGAAGTGCCGGATTGAAGTGTTCGACGTAAATCCGAACAGGAAGATTCTCTTCTTCTGCTTCAGCCACCAGGTCTTTAAGAATCTTCGAGCCTATACCCCGGTTGCGAAACTCAGGCAGAAGAGCTATATCGATGATGTGTACCTCATCTTTCCTGCGATCCACATAGAGGCGGCCTACAGGCTCATTATCCAGGAGTATGATTTTATAGGCTGCATCTGAAAATTGCTGCTGGTAGTATTTGTGCTGAAGGGAAAACTGATGGCGCACAAAGTCCTGCCATTCCTTATCTTCCCAGCCGAAAAGTTCCTTTTCTTGCTCGCGGGTACTGGCATACACTCTTGATAAAAATTCTCTATCCACGTCTGAAATGGAACGAAAAGCTAAATTCACTTTTTTTCAACCAGACGGGTAAACACAGCCTGATAATAGACTCCGTCAGTCTTCTCTGTGACTACAGGCCCTAAAAACAGGTTAAACTCCCCCATCTTGGGGTGCTTGACCTTGTGGGTATCATGAGCCAAGGGATTATCCTTGGGACCGCGGAATAAAACAGAAAAACTTTCCACATTTCCTTTCTTATCTTCGGTAATCCTCACCAATTCGACCTTAACCTTTTTCCCCTCTTGGGGATAAATCTCGAACTTCTGGTTCAAATGCGGTTCAAAGGATGATTTTTTTAATTTTTTTACCATTTTCATCTCCTTTACTCATGTATTCTTAAACTTAAGTCACTTCAGCCAAATTTTTATAAAGCGTATTTTTTAGCAAATTTAAAAAAAGAAAGCAAGAAATAAATTAAAATTTTTTGCATTTTTTTAAATATTCAGATCATCTGCCCTTGGAAACCATATCTTCGCTCTGAATTAAAGACCGGATTAAAGGTGTGCCAGAAGGGACTATTCTCTTCCAGCAAGCCGGAGGCGGAGAGGGGTTACGGCAATCCTCACCTCAGAGATCCCGCTCGAGTGGCCGAGGAAGTGAAAAACGGGATTATCAGCATAAAGAAAGCAAAGGAAGATTACGGCGTCGTCATCAACCCAAAGACTTTTGAGGTGAACTCTGAAGAGACGGAAAAACTGAGAAAGAAAAAGAAATCTTGAGGTGTCTTCACTCTGTCTGATTAGATAATGAGCATGCAGTCGCCGTAGCTGTAAAACCTGTATTTTTTTCGAACAGCCTCTCTGTAGGCTTTTTTGATGAAATCCAGACCGGCGAAGGCGGAGACCATCATCAGCAGGGTTGACCGGGGAAGATGGAAGTTAGTGAGGAGCCTGTCCACAGCTTTAAATTGGTAGCCGGGATAGATAAAGAGACTGGTCGTCGCTCTCCCAGGCTGGATTTTTCCCTTCTTGAATGCGCTTTCCAGAGTCCTGACCGTGGTCGTTCCCACTGCGGTGACCGGCCTTGATTCTTTTAGGGCTTGATTGATTGCCCGGGAGGCCGAAGGGTTGATCGTGTAATTTTCTTCGAGCATCTGATGGTCTTCGATTTTTTTCACCCGGACTGGCTGAAAAGTAGCCAGCCCGATGTCTAAGGTGATTTCGGCGATCGTGACTCCTCTGGCTTTGATCTCCTCGATGATACCGGGAGTGAAGTGAAGGCCGGCAGTGGGAGCAGCGATGGCGCCTTCTTTCTTGGCGAAAACGGTCTGGTATCTGTTGATATCCAGTGCCCTCAAACTCTCTTCTTTTGTCTTGCGTTTGATGTAGGGAGGGAGAGGAGCATAGCCGATTTTCTTAAGTTCGGCCAGGATGTTTTCAGAGGTGAACCGGAGCCTTCTCTTGCCTTCGGATGCGACGCCGACGACTTCTCCGTTGAATCCCTCAGAAAAGGAGACAATATCCCCCAGCCTGACCTTTTTCGCCGGACGGCAGATGACTTCCCATATCCCTTTTTCCGCTTCCTCGAGGAAAAGAAACTCTATCTCTTTTTCCTGCTTCCTGCCGTAAGCCCTGGCCGGTATCACCCTGGTGGTGTTGATGACCAGAATGTCTCCCTTTTGCAGATAGGCAGGGAATTCCTTGAACTGAGAATGGACGATCTCCCTGGTCTTTCTGTGGAGAACCATCATCCGCGACTGCGCTCTCGCAGGGAGCGGCTTCTGGGCGATCAGCTCTAACGGAAGCTCGTAATCAAAATCCGATACCAGCATTGAGATCAGGCCTCCAAAACTTTCCTCGTTCGTCAAAATAGCTGAGTGGGTCAGGACTCAAGCTCTCGTTATTAATATAACAAATCGAAAAGTTTTTGAAGTTTTGGAAGGCTGATCCCAAATCAGTCTTTGAAGAGTTTTCCCTGGGGAGAAGTGCCAGAAGAAGAGAGCCCCAGATGCTTATAAGCTTTCTGGGTGACTTTTCGGCCGCGCGTTGTTCGCTCGAGAAACCCGATGCGCATCAGGAACGGCTCATAGATGGATTCGATGGTATCTTTTTCTTCGTCGATCGCCGCGGCAATCGTATTGATCCCCACCGGGCCGCCGCTGAAGTTTTCGATGATGGTCATCAGCATTTTTCTGTCCACCTCGTCCAGGCCCAGGGAATCCACTTCCATCATATCCAGGGAGGTGTTGGCTTCCTTTCCCGTGATTTTTCCCGTGCCCTTGACGTCGGCATAGTCCCTCACCCGCCTCAAAAGCCTGTTGGCGACCCTGGGAGTTCCACGCGAGCGGAGGGCGATCTGTTCAGCCCCATCATCATCAATGGAGACGTTCAGGATTGAAGCAGACCTTTTGATGATCTTCTTGAGGTCTTTTTTCTGGTAGTAGTCGAGACGGTAGATGATGCCGAATCTTCCCCTCAGCGGGGGAGTGATGCGGCCGGCGCGGGTGGTGGCTCCGATCAGCGTGAATTTTTTGAGTTTGAGCTTGTGGCTGCGGGCGCTCGGCCCCTGCCCGATGACGATATCCAGGCTGAAATCCTCCATGGCCGCATACATGATCTCTTCCACCGAAGGATGGAGGCGGTGGATCTCGTCGATAAAGAGGATCTCCTTTCCCTGCAGGTTGGAGAGGATAGCTGAAAGATCCCCGGTCCTTTCGATCACCGGACCTGAAGTGGGCTTGATGCCCACTCCCATTTCTTTG
>JAOUKO010000332.1 GCA_029882525.1 Candidatus Aminicenantota bacterium
CTGTGAAATCACACAGCCAGGGGTGGATCTTGATCCCGCACTGATGGGCGTATTTGACAGCTGCGCGCAGCAGGTCGAATTCTTTATAATCGGAATGGATGGCTTCTGGAAATTTTTGACTGTGCCAGAAGATCGTGCCGCCGGTTCCTTTGACCAGAGGAAAGACGATGTTGAAACCGCATCTGTCCAGAAGCTTGAAGAACGCTTCGACGTCTGCTTCACTCTTTCCCATGTCTCCGGGGTGGATCCAGATGCCCTTTCCTTTGAAAGAGTCCTCCGCATGGACTGAGCTGAGCAATGCAAATAAGGATATGATCAACAGAATTTTTTTCATCTTGACCTCCTTATTTTGTGTTCATTTTTATGAAAATTGGGGACAGTCCCCAGTTTTTTCTGCGAGCGAAGCGTGGCAATCTCATAGTTGAAAATAAAATAGCTTTATAAAGATTTAAACACCCCTCTCTTTCTCCAGCGGGAGAGGAACGCTCCACCACTGACAAGAGACAGGCCCATAGTAACCAGAAACAGAGTCCACTGCCTGCTGAACAGGGTTGTCAGCCCGCCGATAGAGCTGGCGCAAAAGAATATCCCTAGAAGGCAGTCGATGATATCCCTCAGGTTTTCCGTTCTTAACGCTCTTTTTTCTTCCCCTTGAATTTCACGCCGGACCGGGCCCCACAGTCCGGGCGGACGGCACTTCAGGTAGAATTCTTTCAACTTCTCCATTTTTTCGGGCCTGGTCAGCAGGTTGACCATAACGATGACCATCCATCCCAGAGCAAAGAGCAGGAGGAATCCATGCCAGAAGGGATGTTTGTCGGTTTGAGAAAATCCCAGGGGGAACCAGATGACGTAAGAGAGCGGAAGCCCGATGATGATGGCTGCCGCTTCTCCATAGATGTTGTGCCTCCACCAGAAAAACCTCAGCCAGCTCAAGGGCAGGATGAAGGCCACCATGACCGAGTTGATGAACAGAAACCAGGCCATCATCTGTTCAACCAGAAAATATCCCACCAAGACACTCAGCAGAAGTATACCGGCGGTTGCCAGACGGCTTATCAGGACATAATGCTTTTCAGCGGCCTTCTTTTTGACGAACTGGCGATAGAGGTCGTTGACCAGGAACGAACTTCCCCAGTTGATGTGAGTATCGATGGTGGACATGAAGGCAGCCAGTTCTGCAGCGACCAGGAGTCCGGTCAGGCCAGGAAGGGAATATTGAGAGACCAGGATTCCCCAGACCCTGTCCGGTTCAGTCGTTGCCGCCGGAAGAAGAGCCACTCCGATGATCCCCAAGAACAGAAAAGGAATGACCCGTACGATCAGGGTGATAAACGCATTGAACATCTGTCCGGTCTGGGCATGGAATTCATTCTTGGCAGCCATGAACCTCTGAGCCGTGTACCCTTCACCCCCAGCCGGCGAGGAGGCATAGAACAGCCCCTGAATGACCAAGAAGAAGAGAGTCATGCCCACGATCTCTCCATGAGGAGGCAGAGCATGGAAAAAATCCGCTCCTCTCCGGGAAACGACCTGGTCATAGATGGCATTCAACCCTCCGACCTTGCTCAGGATGACCGGGATCAAGATGAGATTGGCTCCGAAAAAGATGAGGAATTGAACGACATCGCTGTAAGCCACTCCGAAGAGCCCGGAAAGGGTGCAGTAGACCAGGACGAGCGCTGTGGAAAGGAGAATGACCTTCAGGTCGGACCAGTTGAATATCGGCGCCATAGCCCGGATCAACCAGCCCATGACATATCCGTTCAGCAGCACAGCGAAGCCCAGGCTCATGAACATGGCATAGATCCCCCGAAAAACCCGGGCCTCCCTGCCGCTGTAGCGGAGCTCTATGAATTCGGCCGTGGTCACCACGCGCAGCCGCCGCCAGAGTTTGGCCCAGATAACAGCCACTAAGGGCATCCAGATGGCAAAAGGCACCCACCACCACCAGTTTCCCATCATACCGTTCTGAAAGACGAGCATGGTGAAGGCAGGTGCGGCTCCTGCTCCAGTGTAGGTGGCTGCTGCGGAGAATCCAAGAATCCACCAGGGAAGCTTACGCCCGGCAATAAAATAGCTCTCCATGTTCTTTCCTGCCCGGCGGGAAAAGTAGAATCCCAGTCCGAGCATAAAGGCACAATAAAGAGCGATGATCGTCCAGTCTATCGTCTGCATGCGCCTACCGCTTTTTCACTTCGTTTTCTGTCCGATTTCAGTTTTCCAGACTTTCTATTAAAGAGAGGGCTTTCTCCAGGAAAAGCTCTTCAGCTTTCGAATCAAAAGGCAATATCCCCACGTATTTAAAAGCCTCTTCGACTTCATAGCCGCCTTCGCGGATAGAATTTCTATCCGGCAGGTAGCCTGAGTAGCCGTTGGCATAGCCGACCATGAATAAATGTTTGACTGCGCTCTTCACCCTTAAGGATAAGGAAACGGAAGAGAAAAGCTCAAACGGAAAGGCCAGGAGCACCGCCTCCCCCAATTTGATGCACTGCAGCTGGGACTCAAGGGATTTCGGAAGTTCGTTCTTCAAGGCTTTTTCCCTGAGCTGCTCTGCCCAGAGCAGGAATGCTTTCTGTATTTTTCGAGATTCTCTGTTTCCGCTTCTCATGGCTTCTTCATATTTTTGACGAGTTCTTTCATAGGTTTCCTTTGCCTCTTGAACATCAGGCACCCATCCATACGGGATTTTTAATGAGGTTTCTTTGGCTATTATGTCGATATCTTTTCTTGTTTCCATTTCGTTGATGACTTTCAGCGCTTCTTCCGCTATTTCCAGCCCTAATCTTTCCGCTATGGAGAAGCTTCCGCGTTCCATTGGGTCAACATCCCCGCTGGCCCCGGTGAAAAATAGCGTCAAGATATCGGAAGAAAACCGTTCACTGAGGCTTTTGCGGAAATAATGGACATAATCCGCTGTGATGAGCAGGTTTTTTTCGTCCAGAACCACAGGATGGCAGCCATAGTTGGCGATCACTGCCAGAGGATGCTCCTGCTCATCGAAAAAACAGATCAATGGAAAATTCGGGTCTAACGGCCTACCCTCTTTCCGCCTGTTTCTTCCGATGGCCGAGCTTCCCATCCCGATACCGATAGATGCCTCCTCTAAGTGTTGGCCGGCTTCTGCTGCTCCTTTTACCAGCGTTTGAGAGACTTTCTCTTCCCAGGTCTTATCCCGGATGCCTTCGTCTCGGAAGGTATGGATTCCGGGAGAAGAATGGGTATGGATGGCAGCGATGA
>JAOUKO010000333.1 GCA_029882525.1 Candidatus Aminicenantota bacterium
ATTTGTCATAGATAGCGATATAGATCAGCTTTTCGTCTATCTCCTCTTCGATACTCTCCTCTACTCCCTCTTCATCCCATTGGATCAAGGGCTGAGAATTCAAGTTGGCGATATACTTGGCTGTCAATATTCCCATGTTCTTCTGTTCCTCAAAAATCGCTTTGATCTCTCTCTTCTCGATTATAAAAAGAATCAGGGTCGCGAGCACACAGAGAAGAACAATCACATAAATCATGAACCTCGTCTGGAGGGATATTCGCAACTTCATCATTTTTTTTATTTATCCAGCCATATCTTTCTGGCATCCAAATAATAAAATCCCAGAGGAGGAACCTCGACACCCCTCACATAAGGCTGCATGGCCACTCTGTTTTGATGAGAAAAAAGAGGAAGACAGGGAACGTCCCGAATCAAGATCTGCTCGATCTGGTGAAAGAAATTGATTCTCTTCGTCCAGCTTGATTCGACCTCAGCTTTATGAAGAAGCTCATCCAGCTCAGGATTGTTATATCCAAAAACATTGAACACGGATTTAGAAAAAAAGAGGGGCCGAATGATATCTTCTGGATCAGGAAAATTCATCACTCTTCCCAAAAATATCAAGTAAGGGCCATCATACCTCTTTATTTCTTCCAGGGAATTGTAGTAGTTCAACTTCAATCTTATTCCTAAGGGATCGAGCTGCTTCCGGAGTGCCCTGTAAATTTTAAACTTCAAGTCCGTCTTGGGCAAGTCGATAAGGAACGAGAGCGTAGGGAATTCGTTGCCCTCTGAAAAACCCGCCTCTTGGAGCAACTGCTTTGCCTTCAGAGGGTTCACACCTTCTGCATCTTCTCTTGGAAAAAACCTGGGCAACCGGGGAGGGATATAGTTGTTTGACACATCACGCACGTATCTCAAATCAAAAGTATCTCGAGCCAAATCCCTCTTATCAAGGGCGTAAGCGATGGCTTTCCTCACCACCTGCCGGTCCAGAGGAGGGATATGACAGCTCATGCCCAGATATATCGGATGGAGTGAGCCATCCTGAAAAACCTGGAAATCCGGACTGAGCAGCTTGTCGGAAACCACAGGGATGGAGTCTATCTCTCCGTTTAAAAAATGCTCGAGAGTAAAATGAGGGCTGAACTCTATCGCCCCTAGATATGCTCTTCCTCCAAAGTAGCTCTCGTTCCGCTTGAGCCGGATCCCTACCACATCTCCCACCGGGGCCATCATCAAGGAATCATAAGCGAAAGGGCCGGTGCCGAATGGCCTTTCGAAAAATCTTTTTTCCCGGCCTTTGACTCTTTCTCGTGGAAGGATCTTGCAGAAATGCATGCTCATCAGATACAAAGCCGAGACATACGGTTCGATCCAATCGATCTCAAAAGTGTATTTATCAATGGCTTTAAATCCTTCTACCTCCGCAGCTCTTCCCTCTCTGAACTCTTGAGCCCCGACCACCCGGGGAAGAAAGAACTGATAATAAGGGGAGCCCGTTTCTCTATCGATGAGCCTCTCCAGAGAGAACTTAACGTCTTCAGCAGTCAACTCATCCCCGTTGTGGAACCTGACTCCTTTCCTCAGGTAAAACGTATATTTGGTGCTATCCGAAGAGATTTTCCAGTACTCAGCCAGGGATGGCACCGGATTGAGATCTTTATCAAGCCTGACCAATCCGTCGAAGATTTGTTCGGAGATAAAAATGGAGGAGTCGGGATGAGCGGGATCAAGCTGCATCTTGAATGAAGTCGTGAACGATTTCAAGCGGAAAACGCCGCCATAACGCGGTCTGATGCTCCTCTCCTGCCCAAAATTTATCAACGGGAAGGACATAATCCACAGAAAAAAAAGAATGAGCAATGCTGACAAACAGGACTTTTTCGTCATCTCTACTTTCCTTTAATCATAAATTATCATTGAATTTATAGCAAGGCAGCGGCAACTTTCATGCCAACCTGAAGCGAAAAAAAATAAATTGGTGACGTTCCCAACATGGATATTATTTTTTTAAGTATGACAAAAAAGAAACCAGGCGAGAAAGTGTGTCCCTTTCGGGAAATTCCCCCTTTTTGCAAGGAAAAAGGGGCCTGGCCCCTTTTTTCTTACTTTTTTCTTATTTGACTTAAATTAGAGGAATCCGGGGATGATCATCTTTATTTTAAGCTTTTTTTGTAAAATTCCTTTACAAAAAAGAGGAAAATCTATCAATCTTGAGTTTTATCCGCCACCTCAATGACTTTCCTGAAGACCCGCATCAGGTTTCCCCCCCAGATTTTACGGATCTCTTCCTCTGTGTAGCCGCGTCGGACAAGTTCTATGGTGACATTGGGAAGTTCTGTGACATCAGAGCAGCCCTCCACCTCTCCCCCTCCGTCAAAATCAGTCCCGATGCCCACATAGTCCACCCCGACGAGCTTGACGACATGATCGATATGGTTCACAAGCTCCTTGACCGTGGCTCTCTTCTGCGGGTATTTATCGTAAATCTTCATGTACTCTTCCCGCATTTTCTCCAGTAAGGCTTCATCCCTGATCTCTCTCCGTGGCCCGTATTTCTCTCTGAGGGCCTGAATGGCCTTTTCCCTCTTGGGATTGGGTTTGGCTTTTTTGACGAAGCTGGAGACAAAACAGACCTGAATGACCCCCCCGTTCTCAGCCAGAGCCTTGATCATTTCATCTGTGAGATTTCTCGGGTGGTCACAGATAGCGCGCACGCTGGAATGGGAAGCGATGACCGGGGCTGTGGTGACCTTCAACACATCAAAAAAGGTTTTATCTGAGGCGTGGGAGAGGTCCACCATGATCCCCAGCCGGTTGCACTCAGCCACAATTTCCTTCCCGAATTCACTCAAGCCATTATCCTCCGGATTGCGGCTGTCCGTGGAAGAATCGCAGATATCATTGTCTCCGCCGTGACAAAGTGTTATGTAGCGGATTCCCCGGTCATAATATTCCTTGACCAGAGACAGGTCCAGGCCTACAGGGTAACCATTCTCCATTCCGATAAAAGCCGCCCTCTTCCCTTCCTTCTCCAGCCGGTAAGCATCCTCAGGTGATACAGCCATCTCTACCAACTCGGGATGGTCACTACACATCCTGTGGATCGCGTCCAGCATATCCATGGCCCTTTCTTTGGCCCGGGCATAGCCTTCGGGCATCCGCTCGCCCTGGCCAATGAAGACCGCAAAAAACTCAGCATCCAGACCTCCCTCAGCCATTCGAGGAAGGTCAACCTT
>JAOUKO010000334.1 GCA_029882525.1 Candidatus Aminicenantota bacterium
AGAATCAGAAGCCGATCCCGTTCTATGATTTTGACCACCGCGGGGCATCCGCTGTTTGGTCCAGCGCCCATGACCTAATCCGCTTCGGGATGTTCCATCTGAAAAATCACCTCGAGGACCAGAAGCAGATCCTCAAAGATGAAACGATCGATACCATGCAGCAGGAGAAAGATCCCGAAGTCCCTGATAGTGAATATAGATTGGGTTGGAGTCTGATCGATCTTCACGGATACCGGTTTGTCAGCCACAGCGGCGGGATGCCGGGAGTGAGCACCAGGCTGACACTTATTCCCTCAGAGAATTTGGCCACTGTTCTCCTCTGCAACGGAGAGACGCCGGATCTCTGGAAAATCGAGCTGGCCATATATGCAGCCTTGCTTCCCGAGGCCGCCAAAAAACTGGAAGTTGAAAAGATAAAACCGGAAGAAGAGGAACTGGTGAAATTTTCCCCTCCTGAATCTCTTTTAGGAGAATGGGTCGGGGAGGTCAAAACCGACAACAAAACCCAGCCGGCCAGATTGGTCATCAAAGAAAACGCACAGGTCAGTCTTGAGCTGGATGGAAAGATTTTTTCCCCTCTAAACATGAAAACTCCTCTGGGAGATATGCAGTTTAAAGACGGAGTCTTTCAGGGCCCTTTTTACGGAAACTTCAACACCTTTGAATCCGCCCGTTCGCCGCACATCCCTTTTATCCGTGTCAAACTTCAAGGTCAAAGTCTGAGCGGCTACATTGCGGCAGTCGCCGTCAATCAGAGTTTTTGTCTTCCTTTCTGGATCGAACTCAAGAAGAAAGTGAGTTAAACATGAATGAGGAAAATACTAAACAAGAAATCGAGGAAATGGTGCACCGGGAGACCCGAGCCTGGGATACCCAGGATGTTGAGCTTTTAATGACCATCTGGCATCCTGACATGGTTTGGCCCTGGCCGAGAACATCTCAATCCCTTGACCCCCTGGATTGGGTTCTCGAATGGGGCCGGTATGATTATGAGCGTTGGAAGCAAGGCTGGCAAAAACTGTTCACAACTCACACCCTCGTCCACAATAAGCGGGAGATAAAAAAAATTGTGATTTCCAAAGAAAAAGACGGGGCCTTTGCTGTGGTCGACATCGACACGTTGTGGAGAGATGAATCGGGAAAGGACAATCACTGGAAAAGTCGGGTTTGCAAAGTGTATACAAAAGTAGGCGCAGAGTGGAAGTGCATCATGCATACCGGCGTCCTGGAATATTGAGAAAGACCTCTGTGGAGTAGATGCCAAAATCATTGCTCCCTAAAAAAGGAGACTCAATGATACAAAAAAGAATTTATTTTCTATTGATCGGAGCTATGTTCCTGGCTGCTGCTACGGCACCAGCAACAGACAGGTATTCGGCCGGTACGAAGGTTGTTTCTCAATTGATCGAGGAACTCGTCTTTCAATCCGGGCCCTTTAAGATTGTTGGTGATTTAAAGCTACCGGAGGGCAAGGGACCGCATCCTGTTGTCATCTTCGTTCATGGTGATGGACCCAACAGCCGCATTTCCGGCGGCACATACCTGCCGATCATGGCGTGCATGATGCGTGCCGGTTACGCGACATTCGCCTGGGACAAACCGGGAACCGGCGAATCCACCGGGCACATCGACCGCAGCCGGCTGTTCGAACAGCGTTCCCGGATCGTCTTGGATGCCATAGCGATGATCAAGGAGCGACCGGACATCGACGCTAAACGGATTGGCCTCTGGGGTGTCAGTCAAGCGGGTTACATCATGCCCATCGTGCTCTCCAAAAGCCATGACGTCGCCTTTATGATCGCGGTCTCCTGTCCCGGAGTGGCGGGTGTCGACCAGGGGGCCTACCTGGTTGCAGCGCAAGCTGTCTGCGCCGGACTCCCCGAAGAGGACCGGAAGCAGGTTAAAGATCTTCTCTCCGCAGTCGAAAGGGCGCGGACGTATGAAGAGTACGTGAGCTACAAGAAGAAACTGGTTGCCTTTCCGGTTCTTGCTTCCATAACGGAACTCGGCCTCAACATGAGAATCCGGCCGAAAGAGGAGTGGCACGCGGATGATCTCAAGGGGGATTACTACTGGAATCCCATCGAGGTCATCGAAAAAACAAAAATCCCGGTGCTGGCCTTCTTCGGCGAAAAAGACACGCAGGTTGATCCTGTCCAGGGAGCACAAGCATACCGGGAGGCTCTAGAACGCGCCGGCAACACGAACTTTCGGGTCGAGCTCATCCAGGGCGTTGACCATAGCCTCATAATCTCCAAGACAGGGTGTCTGGAAGAACGGAGAAGGAGATCAAGGAAGGGATGGCAGAATTATCCAATGATTTATCTCGACACCCTGGAGGAATGGCTTCGCAATCTGTATAAATAAGACTTTGAAGATTTTGGAATATCGACGGTCTTTTCATGGCATCAGGGATATTGAATACAAATTATGTATTTCCCGTTTATGTATAAAATACTGTGTTTCATGGAGGAGAAAGAAGGATGAAAACAGGTCATTTCACTGAACAGGATGTCCTTGATTTAGCCAGAAAAGCGTATGATGAGGGCGATGCAAAATTCGAGATCGTCCCTGAGAAATGTGCCCTGCTCGTCATCGATATGCAGGATGAATTCGTGAAGCCTCACTGGGCACCGGACTGGGTGCCGGAAGCGACCAGGCAAGTTCCCCTTATCAAGAGGCTGATCGAACACTGCAGGAGCAAAAACGTCCCGGTCATTTATACAGTCTATTCCAGAACACATCATTATCATGACCGTCCCATGACCGGAAAATTCATGCCGGGACGATATGCGGAGCTGGATATTGATTTTTCTCAATTTTTTGTCAAAGGGCAGGTCTGGCATGAACTGGCGCCGAGAGAGGACGAAATTGTGATTCACAAACCTTCTTACGGTGCTTTCTGCGATACTCCGTTAGAGACAATCCTCAAAAACCTGGGAAAAGACACGGTCATCATCTGCGGGACTGTAACCAATATTTGCTGCGGGATGACCGCACGCCAGGCCTACGAAAGAAGCTTCAAGGTTGTCTTTGGCAGCGATGTGACATCCTCGGATTATCCGGAACTGCAGGAGCCTGAATTGAAAGTGTTGAGGAAAAATTTTGCCAGGGTTTTGTCAGCGGATGAGATCATTGACGCATTAAGATAGAAAAATTTATTTGGCATGTTTGCAGGTGATGGAATAAAAGCGAATTTCCCTTTCAGGCATATTGAC
>JAOUKO010000061.1 GCA_029882525.1 Candidatus Aminicenantota bacterium
CTCTGGAGCGATGAAAGAAGAAAAGGATTTCTACCAGCTTGAAAAACCGATCTTGCTCCTGAAGGAGAAGATCGGAGAGCTGTTGTCGAGCGAGGAGGAAGAGGAGAGGAAGAAGATCCCTCAGCTAAGACAGAAGATCGAGAAAGAGTGGAAGAAGATCAGCCCGCTTCTGACCGCTCTCCATATCGTCCAGATCGCCCGTCATCCCAAACGGCCGTATACAATGGATTACCTTGGTTATCTGACCCAGGATTTCATTGAGATGCATGGCGACCGCCGGGCAGGAGATGACCCCGCGATCATAGCGGGTTTGGGTTTTTACCGGGGCCGCACCGTGGCTTTTATCGGGCATCAGAAAGGGCGGACCACCAAGCAGAGGCTGGACCGCAATTTCGGTCAGCCCAATCCAGAAGGCTACCGGAAGGCGCTCCGGGTAATGAAATTGGCTGAAAAATTCGGACATCCGGTCGTCACTCTTATCGATACTCCAGGAGCCTATCCCGGTATAAGAGCCGAAGAACATGGGCAGGCCGAAGCGATCGCCTCTAACCTCAAAGAGCTCTCAAAGCTGCGGGTTCCTGTGGTCAATGTGGTTATAGGTGAAGGCGGGAGTGGCGGTGCGCTGGCCATAGGCGTCGGTGACGTCATTTTGATGCTCGAGCATTCCTTCTACTCCGTGATCTCTCCGGAAGGCTGTGCCGCTATCCTCTGGAAAGACCAGGAAGCCACTTCCCTGGCTGCCATGAGCTTGAAGATGACGGCCAATGACCTTCTGGAAATGGGTATTATCGATAAGATCATCCCCGAACCTCCTGGAGGGGCTCACGTTGATTTTGAACAGACCTTTAAGAACGTGGATAAAGAGCTGAATCAGGCCTTGAAGAGGCTGGAGAAGATGTCGGTAGAGAATAGATTGAAGGCAAGATACGAAAAGTTCAGAAAGATCGGGGTGTTTACAGAGAAATGAAAAAACAGATTCCTGCTGTGAAGGGAACAAAAGACATCCTTCCCGGCGAGGCCAAAAAATGGCAGTGTGTCGAGGTTATGGTCAAGTACATCTGTGAACTCTACGGCTACAAGGAAATCAGGACGCCGGTCTTCGAGGCGACAGAGCTCTTTGAAAAAGGGACAGGGGAGACCTCGGATATCGTCATCAAGGAGATGTACACCTTCGTCGATAAGGCTGGGCGTTCTTTAACCTTGAGGCCTGAATACACCCCTTCTGTGGTGCGCTCCATCATCGAGAACCGGCTCTATCTGAAGCCTGAACCCTTGAGGTTTTATTACATCGGCCCCATGTTCCGTTATGACAAACCCCAGAAAGGACGTTACCGCCAATTCCACCAGCTGGATGTTGAGGTCTTCAACGAGGAGGACCCGGCTGTGGATGCGGAGCTGGTGGAGATGGCGGATCATCTTCTCCAGGAGCTCCATGTCGCGGGCACGGAAACCCTGGTGAATTCTGTCGGCTGCAAAAAATGCCGGCCTTTTTATACTAAGGAGCTGAGGAGCCAGGCAGAACGTGCGAGGGAGGCTCTTTGTCCGGACTGCAGAAGGAAGGTTATCACCAATCCCTTGCGGATTTTTGATTGCAAAGTTGAAGCATGCAGGGAGATCGCCCAGACTTTTCCCAAGATCACGGATTATCTCTGCCAGGAATGCAGGGAGCATTTTAACCGGTTCTGTGAGCATCTGGATTTTTTCGGGATCAAGTACAGGATCGAGCCCCGTCTGGTTCGAGGATTGGATTATTACACCAAAACGACTTTCGAGATCATCTCCACCAAGCTTGGCGCTCAGGACGCCATTATAGGCGGGGGGAGGTATGATGATATGATGAAGGAATTTGGAGGCCCTGACATCTGCGCGATCGGGTTTGCCATGGGCCTGGAGAGGTTGCTTTCGGTCGTCCCTTTTAAAAAAAAGAGAGAGCCGTTCCTCTATGTGGCTTATCTGGGTGAAGAAGCCAAAAGGGCCGGGATGTCACTGGTCCGGCTCTTGCGCAGAGAAGGAGTGGAATGCCTGCTGGAGTACAGGGATAAAAGCCTGAAGACGCAGATGGGCCGGGCGAACAAGTTGGGAGCTTCCTGGGTCTTGATCATCGGTGAAGAGGAAGTCAGGAAGGAGAGATACCAGCTGAAGAACATGGCCACAGGCCAGCAGGAAGAGAAAAGCCGGGAGGAAATACTGGGCGTCATCCGGAAGGCCTCATAGAGACATTTCCCACTATTCGCTGGATGGACTCGATGGAAAAAGGAAAATCATCGGAGTGGAGACGGACAGCCTACTGCGGAGAGATCCGCTCTGAGCATGGCGGACAGGAAGTGACTCTTTTTGGCTGGGTCAACAGACAGAGAGATATGGGAAACCTGGTCTTTATCGACCTGAGAGACAGAGAGGGAGTGGTTCAGGTCGTTGTTCCTTCGGACAACGAGGAATTCCTGGATAAGGCGAAGAAAGTCAGGATGGAGAATGTGCTGGCAGTTAAAGGGATTGTGAAGGAGAGAGAGAGAAACGCCCGTAATCCTCAGCTTCCCACCGGTGATGTGGAAGTGGTGGCCAAGGAGCTGAAGGTTTTAAGTGCCTCCAAGGTCCCTCCTTTTGTCATCGCTGACCCCCCTCAGGCATCAGAGGAACTGCGCTTCAAATACAGGTACATGGACATGAGACGGCCTGCCATGCAGCGGAATATCAAGCTCCGCCACCAGGCCGCCCTTGGCGTCCGTAATTATCTCAGTGAAAACGGCTTTCTGGAGATAGAGACTCCTTTCCTGACCAAGTCCACACCTGAAGGAGCCAGAGACTACCTTGTGCCGAGTCGAACCTACAAAGGGAGGTTCTACGCTCTTCCTCAATCCCCTCAAATTTTCAAGCAGCTCCTGATGATAGCGGGTTTTGACCGTTACTTCCAGATCGTCCGCTGCTTTCGCGATGAGGATTTCAGGGCAGACCGCCAGGCTGAATTCACCCAGATCGATATCGAGATGAGCTTTATCGAGCGGGATGAGGTGTTCACCCTTGTTGAGGGGATGATGGCTTCTCTCTTCAAGCTCATAGGAGTGAAAGTGACCCTTCCGTTTCCCCGCTTCAGCTATGAGGAAAGCATGGAAAGGTTTGGGACCGACAAGCCTGATTTGCGCTCTGAGATGGAGATCGTGGACTTGACCGGAATCGGCGCGAGCCTGGCTTCCACGCTCTTGAAAGAAGCCCTTTCTGCCGGAGGGGTCTTGAAGGGACTGGCGGCAGCAGGACAAGGTTCTCTTTCCCGAAACCAGCTTGATAAACTCAACCAGAAGGCGAAGGACCTTGGGGCCAAGGGGGTCGTGTGGATCAAGAGGGAGGATGGCTTCAAGTCTTCCTTGAAGACAGAGGAGAAGGACCTCAGCCTCATCTGGGACAAGTTAGGCGCCCAGGCCGGGGATTTGGTGCTCCTGGTAGCGGATGAAAAAGCGGTCGCTTTAAAAGTTTTGGGAGAGTTAAGGAATGAATTCGTTCGAAATCGCGTGGACAACGGAAAGACCTTCCAGTTCGCCTGGATTACAGACTTCCCCCTCTTCGAGTGGAGCGAGGAAGAGAAACGCCTTGTCTCCATGCATCATCCTTTCACCTCACCTCACGAGGCTGACCTTGATCTTCTGGAGAAAGATCCTTTCAAGGTCCGGGCCAAGGCTTACGACCTGGTCCTGAACGGCTTCGAGATCGGCGGAGGATCGATCCGGATCCACAACCTGGAACTCCAGAAAAGAATCTTTGAGATCCTTGGGTTGAGTGAGAAGGAGACCAGGGCAAAGTTCGGCTTTTTTCTTGATGCTCTGACCTACGGTGCGCCGCCTCACGGCGGTATTGCTTTGGGGTTTGACCGGATCGTGATGCTCCTGGCTGGCGAAAAATCTATCCGGGATGTCATTCCCTTTCCCAAGACCACCAGCGCCTTGTGTCTTCTGACCGGGTCACCCGCAGAGATCGCCCCAAAGCAGCTGGAAGAGCTGGGATTGAAGAAGACCAAGGAATAATCCACGTCTTCACTGATCGGGGGATGGGATTCATCCGTTGCTCAACCTGATTTCTTTGTCTGTTTTTCTTCCTCGACTTTCCGGACATAGTCTTCAAAGGCGGCCTTCCCCTCGTCGCGCCAGAAATCTTTGTAGTGACTCCAGTCCTTTCGCTCGACCTTTTCCGTGAAGAAAGGCCAGCGGTCGCGGAGCCTGGAACGGAACGGTTCATGACGGTCTCCGACACGGTGGCCAAAACCGCTGAAAAGGATCTTGGCCAGGATGACGATTCCAAAGGCCTGCCAGTAGCTGATCTTTCCCAGACCGAAGAGAGCCGGCATGAGCCAGTTCCAGAGGAGTTTGACCACCAGGCCGAAGATGAAGGCGAAGACAACGGCAAAAGCCAATCCGAGAATGACCAGGCCGATTATACGAAGGAATCTTAGAAACCGATTGGGCTCGATTCCCCAGTGGGTATGGACATTACTGTTTTCCATCTGAATCCTCCTTTAAGATAGTTTCACTGATTCGGTGAGTTTTTGTCTTATCTTTTTCAACGCGCGTGATTTCCTTGCCAGGAGAGTCCCGATCGGGACTCCCCAGGCATCAGAAAGTTCACGGAAAGAACCTCCGTCGAATTCAGTCGCGATAACCACGGCCCTTTCCTCGTCGTTTAAATAATCCATAGCTTGAAAGATCTTTTCTTGAAGCTCCCTCTTCTCGAATTCGTCGGCTGTATCCATTGATGAGGCCAGGATTGCCTCCGAAAGGGATAAAATGTCCTTCCTTTTTCTGAGAAGGTCAACCACACGGTTCCGCAGGGACTGGTAGATGTAGGCGGAAAGGTTTTCGATAGGAGCTCCGATGTCCGCCCTGTCGAAGATATGCAATATCACATCCTGCACGACATCCTCCGCGTCCCGTTCAGCCGTATCATCGATCAATTTCCGGACGTAACCGATCCATTTCTTGTATTCTGTCTTGAAAAATTCAACGATCTTGTTCACCGGTTCTTTCCGTGATTTTATTTCTTATACGTTGAGACGAAAACGCCGGCTGTTTATTGCTTGGAATTTTGAGAAAGCCAATTTAACTCGAAGAAGAAGCGGGATGTTTGACCGGCCTGGTTTCAACCAGGAAGGCACTGATTACGGCCAGAATCATGAACAGGAACATCCACCAGAGTGCTGTGGGGGCGATCCAGGCCAGGAGCTGAAGAGCTGAGAGCGCTTCCCCGTTTTCAGGGGTCAGAAAATATCCCAGGAGGATGTTCGAGGCCGCATAGAGCAGTCCGGTCAACGCTCCGCAGATGACTCCCAGAGCCATTCGCCTGGGAAGAGAGGCTCCCCCGGCCCAGGCAGATGACGCCGCTGCTGCCAAGGCAGGAACCCAGAGAGCCAGCCACCAGATGTCTCCGAATGTCGGGATGTGGCCAAGCAGGTTGAAGTAGACCATGTCCATGGCCGCCAGCAGCAGGGCTCCTCCCAGGAGGCAGAGAGAAAGATGCCAGTATCTTGCTCTTGAGCCCGCTCGCTTTTCCTGGCGCTCGCGGATTCGGCGGCGGATGTTCAGAGGAAAGTTGTAGAAAAGATCAAACACAGCATGTTCCAGGAGAGCGCCTCTTTCGCCGAAGACAGGCACGATGTGCACCGCTCCCGTCGCCCAGTGTCCGGCCATGAAGCGGGCCAGGTCGGGGTAACGGTAAGCCATCTGGATGGGAAAAGCCAGATAGCCGATGTATTTGAAGAAGCTCAGAAAGAAAGCGATACTGTAATCCTTGAAATTCCTCTCCCGCAGGACGAGACCGGTGACATACAGGCCCCGGACAAGCGATCCAGGCGAGATGGGAGTGAGCTGGAAGAGTCCCAGGATGATCCCCGCATGAAGAGTGGCCTGCTGCCAGGACAGTTCAGGATGCAGCCTGACGTAGATCAGGGCTACCGCGACCGAGACGATCTGGGTCACCGGAAGGGTGCAGACATGGACAGCCAGGCTTTTTAAATATTTCTGGATGAAGGATTCCTTGATCTGAGATGTGATGTGCGAGGCCTCTTTTTTGGTCAGCATCCCTTTTTTCTGTCCCTGAAAAATGATCTCTCTCAGCCACTTCTCCCTGGCTTCAGCTTTGAAGTACAGCCTCAAAGGCCTGACGAAGATATTATCCAGGGACCGGAGAAAGAACCGCCAATCTGAGAAGAACTTGTGCATTTTTGCCGGGAAAATGGCCAGCGGCAGATGGACAAAGAATCTCGAAGGATGCTCGGCCAGCCTCTTTGCCCGTTTCTCGTCCACTCGACCTGACCGGTGCCAGCGGATAAGAATCTCCGCTATCCGGGCCCGCACCGACCGGCCGAGATAATTCAGGCTGGTCAGGAGATGTCCAAAGTGCTGCTTGTAGTCCTTTCGTCCCCACAGTTTGCGGATGAACCGGCCCAGAAAGGGCAGGAGTCCCAGGATGTACAGGACTGCGGCCAGGAATCTCTTTTTTTCCAGCCGGTCTGCTGCCTCCTCATCAATGGTGTTGCGAATCCTCCATCCTGTGATACTGCTGTTGAGGATGGAGGCCCATAGCCTGGGTCTGATGAGCAGCTGAAAATGGTGGTGAGGGATATCGGGGAGAGAATCCCGGTAGCGGCTTTCTTTTTCTTTGAGCTCTTCAAGGACCTCCTTCATTCCTGTAAAAGCCTCGGGATGAGCGTTGGTGAACTCCTGAAGCCGGCTTATGTTTCCCCGGTCGAACTGCACCAGGCTTCCTCTCCCGATGCCCTGGAAGATGAGCTTGAAGTCTGCCGGGCTCATCGGAAGGAAAAGGTGGAGAGCGAGTCCGGCCCGAAAGTCAACGGCCACATGGCCCTCTACAGGATTGGGGTCGCTGACTCTCCTTTTGAGCACATTGGGCTGGCTTTTGCAGGTCCACCATTCGTACTGTCGGGCGATCTCGAAAGCTCCCATCTCGTGCATCAACCGCACGAGGCGCCTCATGAATGTTTGTTTTGCCCTATATTCAGGCGAACCAAGCTCTTTAGTGGGACTCTCCACTTTCCACTTTCTCCGGGCATCCAGGTTGTCGTCAGATTCAAGGCGCCACAGGCGCCCGTCGATCCATTCGCTGATCTCGCCGCAGCTGCCGAGCGTGGTGTCGACAAAGGTGGCCAGTATGTTCACGACCGACTCTTCCGAGCCGAGCTTCAAACCTGCCCCTTGCCGGATAAGCTTCTGCCACAGGGCACCCGCTCTGGCTGCATCGGGGTTGACCTGGAGGGAGAAAGGGCCCTGGAACCCAAGGGCATAGATCAGGTTGCGGAACAGCCTGGCAAAACCCGAGGGCGGGATGAAGACCTTCAGGGCATAGAACCGGCTGGCATCAAGGCCTTGGATCTGGCCTCGGATGGGCTGGAGGTCTTTGACTTTCACCTTGTAGACCTGGCCGGCAAAACCTCCTCCTACAAACTCTTCCACTTCCAGCCTCAAGCGTCCCTTTCCGCCGGGCACACCCTTAACCTCATAACTGAGTTCAGTCCCAGGGTCGTAGCGCTGGACACGCAGAGGACGGAGAATTTTCTGGTTCTGGAAGATCTCTTCTAATTCCTGGCAGGTTTTGACCGAGTATTCGGGTTTCATTCAGAATGCTTTCATCAGGACTTAAGGCATATCCTGTTTTGCTCGTCTGATTCCTTTTCTGTTTTCTAAAGAGAAGCTTATAACAAAGCATCGATAGGTTGTCAACGAGGGATGAAAATGTGTGTCAAGGCAAAGCAAAAACTTCCGGCTTTGAGCATAGTGAAAATGGGGAATGGTACGATTTTCTTTAGAGGAGGCCTGTTTTTCGGTTGAAATCCGCTATCAGATCGTCGATCTCCCCTTCTTTCGACTGGATATTCTTCCAGTAATCAGGATAGTCATACCACTGGGCATTCAGCTCCTCCACGCCTTTGCCCTGCTGTTCGACCCAGGTGAAGTATTTGAGGTTGTGAATTCTTAGCCTGTCTTGGTAGCTCAGTTCGAGCATATGGTCAATCCTCGCTCCTATCAGGGAATGATGATAGTCTTTGGCCGCCTCGAGTTCAGTGTACCGTCCGCGGGCTTGGCTTAGCTCCCGCAGACGGCTCTGGTAAAGCTCCATGGAATCGGTGAACACGGTCAGGACCACGTCTTTCGGAGTGAGCTCGTAGTATTTCGTAAACTTGATGGAAGCGAGAAGATTGCCCACGCTGGAGATTCCCAGCAGGGGAAGGTCATGGATCATGGTTGCGGATACTCCCATTTTATTCAGGAATTTCTTCCCAGCCGGTTCGTTGAACAGCCTGATGAGGGAGAGGCAGTCGCTGTCGTCCACAGCGATAACCATGTCCGTGTTGCGGACGTTATGGATCCAGGGAACATGCTTGTCTCCGATCCCCTCGATGCGATGTCCTCCAAAGCCGTTGAGGAGGAGAGTGGGGCACTGGAGGGCTTCCCCCACAACGGTTTTGGCAGCAGGAAACCTCTCTTTGAGATAGTCTCCGCAGCCCGATAGCGTCCCGGCAGAGCCGGATGCGGCGACAAAGCCCGCAAACCGTTCTTTGGCAGATATTGATTTTTCGAGGACTTCTTCTGCCGCACTCCCCGTGACCCCGTAATGCCAGAGGTAGTTCCCGAACTCGTCAAACTGGTTGAAGACCACGGTGTCCTCTCTGGTTTTCCGGAGTTCCCAGCACTTATCGAAGATTTCTTTGACGTTGCTCTCGCAGCCGGGTGTCTGGATCACCTCGCCCGCAAGCTGGGAGAGCCAGTCAAAGCGCTCCTGGCTCATTTCTTTAGGCATGATGGCAATGGATTCGCAGCCAAGTAGAGTGGAGTCATAAGCGCCGCCGCGGCAGAAATTTCCCGTCGAGGGCCAGACCGCTTTTTGCCGGGTGGGGTCGAACTGGCCGGTGACCAGCCTGGGAACCAGACAGCCAAAGGTTGCGCCGACTTTGTGGGAGCCGGTGGGAAACCACTTGCCGACAAGGGCCAGGATCCGCGCCTCCACTCCGGTCAACTCTTTCGGCAGTTCCATGAAGTTCGCCTCTGCGAACAGGCCACCCCGGGAGACCGGTTCGTTCTTCCAGGTGATCCGGAAGAGGTTGAGGGGATTGACATCCCAGAGCCCGATTCCTTTAAGCTTATCTTTTATCTGTTCAGGGACCGCCTGCGGATTTTTCATCTGCTGGAAAGTGGGAATGATGATCTGGCGTTCTCTGGCCCGCTCGATAGCCCGCTTGAGTCTGGTTTCATTCTTTTCGAGGTCAATCATGGCCGGATACTCCTTAAATTTAGGATGCCAAAAAACAGGAATAATCTTTTTAGTTTTTCCGGTTTTTGTAAGGCCTTATATTTTCAACTTAAGCCAGATAATCTTAGGATTGGGCTGTTCTTCGGGTTTTTTGCTCTCTTCCCAGCTTTCGATTAAGAAGCAATTCCCATGTGTGCCGATTATTTTAGAAGAGAAAGGAATTTCTCCTGCCATGAAATTACCCTTGGTATCATATATTTCCAGATGGTCGCTCACTTGAGCTATTATCAATCCCTTGTCCAGATAGTACGGACCATAGACGATTATCGGGGCCTGCCCATCCTCTGTGATTATTTTAAAGAGGCGGGTCTTGCGAGTGAAAGATTTGACCAGATCCCCTTCAGGTGTAAATTTTCGGATGTTATAGTGCAGGGGATTCATCTCATATATGAAGTCATTCCTGTCGATGGTCATCCCGTCCTGTGTTGCTGAAAACTTGACATCCAGGACTTCTTCGGGGAGCGGTGCAAAAGAATGGATTGTTTTTCCTTGATCATCGTATTTAAGAATGGTGTTGTACGATTCTCTTCGGAATGGAAGGACTGCCCCTGAATACATGAAGATTTCATCCCGGCTGTTGAGATGGATGAAATAATGGATTCTCGGCTTGCAGAAGATCGATCGTATGAAATTGAAATTTTTATCATAAACATGAATCCTGCTGGACAAATAATCTGCCACCAGGATTTCCTGTTTACTGTTTATGTCTATGCTCACCGGAGTCGAATACTCTCCAGGGCCCTGTCCTTGTTTTCCCAATTCCTTCATGAATTTTCCGTCGGGCCCGAATATGAACACTGCCTTTTGCTGCCAGCCATCAGCCACAATGTAGTTTCCCTTGGCATCAATCTCCATATCCGTGATCAAGGCGATGGCGCATTCTGCGCTTGTGGCGAGCTGGATTTCCGATTCTTTACCAAAAATATCCTCAATGGTTTTTGCGTTCTGTAATTTTTGAATCTCGGATGGAGTGAGAGGGGAATCAATCGTAGCCTTTTCAGAGACACAACTCATGAAGATTATCAAACTCATAAATATAACGAGCTTACGCATCCCTGTTCTCCTTTTGATGGCCAATAATGGAAAGCCTCCCAAGGCTTCTGAAGTTGCTGCAGAACCATGTGCGTGTCCTTATGCCCTTAATAATCATGACGTTTCCAAAGCGATCCTGCATAGTAACTGCAGAATCTACAGGTATTCATTTTTTCCCTTCTGTTTGAGCATCTCAATAACGTCCTTCACTCTCTGGTCCTGGTCTTTGTGGTCGACGAGAAGGGCATCATCGGTATCCACAACGATCAGGTCCTGGACTCCTATCAGGGCCGTGAATTTATGGGGATTGTAGACAAGGCAGCACCGGGCATCCAGGGCGGCTGTTTCCCCCTTTAAGGCGTTCCCTTGGCCGTCCTGCGGCCAGATGTCCAGCAGAGATGACCAGGCTCCGACATCGGACCAGCCAAAGTCGCCCTTGCCCATCAGCGTCCCTTCAGCCTTTTCCATTAAAGCGTAGTCGATGGAGATCGAAGGGATCTCTTCGAATACGGAAGCGATGTGGCTCGCATCGTTGTCCCTTATAGCTTCGAGCATTCTTTTCCAGAAGGGGAACAGGGAGGAAGCGTGTTGTTCGAGCTTTCGGGCGAAAACATCCGCCTGCCAGAGGAACATGCCCGAGTTCCAGTAGTAGTTTCCTCTCTCCAGAAAAACTTCAGCCTGCTCCAGGTCGGGTTTTTCCTTGAATTGCTGGACAGGATGAAAAGGCTCTTCCCGGAACCGGAGGGGATTTTCCAGAGTGAATTGGATATAGCCGTATCCTGTTGCCGGATATGTAGGGGGCACGCCGAAGGTGATGAGGTGCTGTCCGCTGGAAGCGGCAGCGGCTGCAGCCTCCAGCTTCTTGAGGAAGAGAGTGGAATCCTGGATGAGATGGTCGGCGGGCAAGGCGGCCACGACGGCTTTTGGATTCTGGAGAAAGACCTGGGCAGTGGCCAGCATCAAGGAGGGTGCCGTGTTTTTTCCCTGAGGCTCGACAAGGAGATTTTTCTCGGGGATCAGGGGGAGAAGGCTCTTGATCACTTCGGTCTGTTGAGAATTGGCGATGAAGGAGATGTTGTTGATGGGAATTCGAGGCAGAAGACGGCCAACTGTTTCCTCGATCATCGTTTTCTCACTGATTACCGGCAGAAACTGTTTGGGCTTTTTTTGTCGGCTCAGCGGCCAGAATCGTGTGCCTGAGCCACCGGCCATGATGACGATGTGAAGATCCATTTTAGCCTCCTTTTAAACTGGCGGCAAATCCTTGAATCGAGACATGAAAGGCCAGCGGGAATCCGGATTTGCCCGAGGAATGATCAAAAAGATGTCCTCCTCGTTCCCGAATGGTCTGAGTTATGACGAATGTGGCCAGCTTCAAGGTTCGATTCAAGATTGCTCAAGCCTCTGGATCGCCTTTTCGACCGCTTGCTTGACCTCGTCCTGTATGGCTTTCAGGTCTTCCTCTGTATCCGCTTCAAAGCGGAGCACCAGGGCTTCCTGGGTATTGGAAGCGCGGACCAGACCCCAACCTGTGGGAAAGATCGCCCTGACCCCGTCGACATCGATGACGGGGTATTTTTGAGCTAGCTCTTTTTTGACGTCTTCCACGATCTTGAATTTGACCTCATCCGAGGCGTAGATTCTGATCTCGGGGGTGTTGAAAGTCTGGGGGAGGTCAGAGAACATCTCAGAGATTTTTTTATCGGACCGGGAGAGGAGTTCCAGGAGACGAGCGGAGGTATAGATGGCATCGTCGAAACCGAAAAACCTGTCAGCGAAGAAGATGTGGCCGCTCATCTCTCCGGCCAGAAGAGCTTTTTCTTCTTTGATCTTCTTCTTTATCAGGGAGTGGCCGGTTTTCCACATGATGGGCCGGCCCCCCAGCTTTTCGATTTCATCGTACAGGACCTTGGAGGCCTTGACCTCTGAGATGACCGGTGCTCCGGGGTTTGAGGGGAGGATATCCCGGGAAAAAAGAACCATGAGCATGTCTCCCCAGATGATATGACCCTTATCGTCGATCACTCCGATCCTGTCGCCGTCTCCGTCGTAGGCGATGCCCAGGTCAGCCTCGGTCTCTTTGACTTTTTGAATCAGGTCTTCGAGAGCTTCGGGAAGAGTCGGGTCTGGATGATGGTTGGGGAACGTGCCGTCCATCTCACAGTAAAGAGGAATGACTTCGCAGCCTAGTTTTTGAAAAATGGGGACAGCAACGACTCCGGCTGTCCCGTTGCCGGCGTCGACGATGACTTTCAACTTCTTTTCGAGCTTGATGTCCTGCAGGATGTAATCCTGATACTCGAGAATGATGTCGTATTTTTTTACAGAAGACTCT
>JAOUKO010000335.1 GCA_029882525.1 Candidatus Aminicenantota bacterium
TTATAGCGCATTGTATTGGGCTTGACACCCGGAATTCGTTGATACTCCGTGGCCGTTGAATTCGGATCACATTGAATCCAGGGCAACAGTTTTTCATGATTCTTGGTTATGAGTAGTGAAGCTTCGACCGTATGCTTCGGGAACTACCTGTTCTGTTTGAGTTAGAGTTTAATTTGACAACAACTCAACAAGGCTTTATCTTGGAAAGAGGGAAATATGATGGGTGTTAACATGTTTTTTACACACGTTTTAAGCACGTGTGTAAGCAATGGGGAGAAAAATTTTTAAAAAGCCCATGCTGAATGTCTCATTCACAGGAGGAGAAAAATGAAAAAGTTATTTTGTGCTGTCGGACTTATTGTTTTGGGCATTGGTTTTCTTTTTGCCCAGGAACAGAAAACCGAGGAGACCCGTCTGACACTGCAGGAGTGTCTGGAGGTGGCCCTGGAGAAAAACCTGGATATTTCTGTTTCGGCTATCGACCCTGAGATCCTGGAATTTTCCCTTCGCAGAACTAAGGAATTCTTTTTGCCCCGTTTAACTTTCCGCTATTACAATTATAGACAGAGTCAGCTCAGCAGTTGGTGGGTAGAGGGAACTGAATACACTACGAACACATATAATTATGATTTTGGTGTAGAACAGGATATCGTCACCGGTGGAAGATACTCCCTCTCTCTCTCAAATTCGACTACGGACACAACCAGGAGCTTGGTCACGATAAATCCTTCCTACAGGGGTGAATTGCGTTTTGAGTTAAGTCAGCCACTTTTAAAGAATTTCGGGCCGAAGATAAACAGAAGAGATATAAGAAAAGGCCGGAACCAAATCGATATCTCCACCTATGGACTAAAAAGTACTATTGAACAGAAAATCTACGATGTGGAAGAGGCCTACTGGCGTTTGGTGTCGGCTGTAGAATCGCTTAAGGTTAATGAATCTCGTTTAGTGTACAGTCAGGAGCAATTGAGAAGGACTAAAGAAGCAGCAAGAATTGGCTCGAAAACGGCGACGGATGTTTTGGACGCGGAAACCAATGTAGCGAACTGGGAGGACAATATTATAAGATACCGGGCTCAGGTACAGAGTGCTGAAGATAATCTGAGAAGTATACTGAACCTTCCTGTGGATGAGGCCGAAACATTCCCTCGTATCGTGCCCACAGACAGGCCTGAGGTTAAAAAAAAGGAGATAACCTTTGAGGAGGCGCTCAACACGGCTCTTGAGGAAAGGCCTGAGATGGCATCCAAAGAAAAAGAGATTGAAAACAGCAGCATCGATGTGGGCTATTTCAAGAATCAGCTTCTTCCCGAGCTTAATCTGTCACTCTGGTTATACTATCCTGGGCAATCAGGGGATAGAATTCTTTATTTAAACGATGATCCTTATACTGGAATACGAGTGGGAGTAGAAGAAGGGAGCAGGAGTGATTACATGAAGGATATTTTGGGGCTTAAATACGATAATTGGTATATCGCCTTGAATTTAACAATCCCACTGGAGAATATTCTTTCAAGAGCCAGTCTGGCAGAGTCAAAATTGCAAAAAGAGAAGAAATTATTGGAAAAGGAGAAGTTATACAAAGGAATTTATAATGAAATAGTACAGGTGTTTAAGGAGTTGAAAAGCAACGAAAGTAGACTGGAGACATCAGCCAGGTACAGGGAGTTGATGGAAAAAAAGCTCGAGGCTGCCGAGGAGAAGTACAGACTTGGAGCGTTATCCAGCGATTGGCTGTATTCTTACCAGAGAGATATGGCCAATGCCAGAGTGAGTGAGATCGGAGCGATCATCGATTACAAGCTTTCCGTGGCCAAGCTGGAGAGATTGATGGGAGTCAACCTGAGGACCAAAAACCTCAAATTCAGAGATTTTGATTTTTAGGTTTTGTCCTAAAGTGACGGGACTGAAGTGCCTAGAGCAGAAAGAATGCTTCAATTGTCATTGCGAGCGTGGCGATCTTATATGAAGAAAAACTTACATCCATCTTTCCTGAGAGATTGCTTCGCTGGGCTCGCTATGGCAATTTTATCTTAGGGGATTGCCACGCTCCTTTCAGTCGCTCGCAAAGACATGGTAAGATCTTTTTCTTACAATGTATTTCCATCACTTTTAGGCAATGCCAATTATTTATTCTGCAACGTTTCTCGGCTTAAGATTGTTTTTATAGTCAATAGCCCTTATAATAAAAAAATAGGGAACGAATCAGATGAGAGGGATTCACCCAGAGCCTCCAGTCCAGATTCATCACAGCTCTCTCCATCCCCAAAAAATTTCAATGGTGTTAGGTTAGAAAGATGAAAATAACACAAGTCACCATCAAAAGGCCGGTCATGACTTTCATGTTTTTTCTGGCGATAATCCTCCTCGGCTTCATTTCGCTGAGAGAATTGAGTGTGGACCTCTTGCCGGATATCAGCTACCCCCGTCTCTCAGTCATCACGCGCTATCCTGGAGTTGCTCCGGAAGAAATCGAGACTTTCGTTACCCAGCCGCTGGAATCTGCGGTGAGCCGAATTCCCGGGCTGCGCCGGGTAGAATCCGTCTCCGAGGAAGAGCAGTCCTACATGACTCTTGAGTTCAGCTGGGGGACGGATATGGATTTCGCCATGCTGCACACCAGAGAAAAGCTAGATGGCGCTTTTATCCCTGAAGAAACCGAAGACCCGACGATCATCCCTCTGGACCCTCAAAGCAAGCCCATCATGATCCTGGCCATCTCCGGCCAGAGGTCACTGCTTGAGCTCAAGGAGTTTTCGGAAGAGCTGATCAAGCCCCGTCTGGAACAGATCGAGGGAATAGGCTCGGCTGAGATCGCCGGTGGAGTCGAGAGAGAGATTCAGGTCGATGCTGATCCCAAGCTGCTCGCGCTCTACGGCTTGACGATTGAAGATATCGCCGGAAGAATAGGCGACTTCAACCAGAACCTTCAGGGTGGGACCATCAGGAAAGGCCGGTTCAAGTACCCGCTTCGCGTGGTGGGCGAGTATGAGGTGTTGAGCGAGATCGAGAACATAAGCCTGAAGACGACTGAAGAAAGAGGGATCATCCGGCTCAAGGATGTTGCCCAGGTCAAGGATTCCATCAAAGAACGGCAGGGAATAACCAATCTCAACGGAGAGGAGAGCATAGGCATCCTTGTCAGGAAAGAGTCAGGGGCGAACACGGTCGAGGTAACCAGGCTTGCCAACGAGGTTTTAGAAGAAATAAGAAAA
>JAOUKO010000062.1 GCA_029882525.1 Candidatus Aminicenantota bacterium
GTAATTTTTATCCACATTGCCCCAAGAAATGAAAACTTTTCCATCATAGAGCATCATGACGGCTGCTGAATTGATCTTTTCCGCGAAGGCCTTGGCTTCTTCAAGTTTTTCTGAAGACCACCCCACTTCTTCCGGGATCACATACTCAAGACTTCCATCAATTTCTTGAACCTTGGCGCATCTATTCCAGCTGAGCATAAAAATGATGCATATAAGACAAAGAAGAATCCCGGATCCTCTTGATGATGTCGTATTTTTTTGCTTACACATAGGATCTCATCCTCCCTTTAAAAAATAAAACCTTTTATACGTATGTTTCTAAAATTGTTATACGATTTCCTGGAGAAGAAGTTTAATGAAGGTAAAGCGATTGAACATAGCGAAAGATTCCTCGAGTTCTGGAAGGATTCTGACCCGGGGAGAGATGAGGTGGAGGATGCAAAGTAGAGACTGGCTGGGCTGAAGAAATAAAAGACCGGATTATATTTCTGCAAAGAGGGATGGGTGAGTGAGGGGTCTCGAACCCCCAACCTTCGGATCCACAGTCCGATGCTCTAACCAGTTGAGCTACACTCACCATGAAAAGTAGATTCCAAATTTTCGCACCTATCCGGATTTATGTCAATACGGAATGCTTCTCGGCTGATGCTTTTGTTAATCTTTATCAAGAAAAAGTTAATCTGTGCCCTTGGGAAACGTCACTGTTATTCTTCGTGGCTGGTGTTTTAATTTAGGAAAGGAAAGGTTAAAGTAAAATCTGAGGTGTGCCTTTGGGAACGTCCACATTACATTTGGGGAATGTCCTCATCACGGCCGTTACTGGCCTTCGATGAGGTCGAGGACGTCGGCTTTATCCCGCCAATTTTCCTTGACTTTGACCCATAGGTCCAAAAAGACTTTTTCTCCCAGGATCTTTTCCATTTCCATGCGGGCTTCGGTGCCGATGGCCTTTATGATTTGTCCGTGTCTTCCGATGATGATCCTCCGGTGGGTGTCTTTCTCGACGAAAATCGTGGCCTTGATGAATTTTTTCGGCTTTTGCTCTGGAGATGGTCTGTCTTGAGAGAACCTTTCTTGATCATCATCCATGGCATCGATATATACCGCGGTGACCCAGGGAAGCTCCTGCTTCACGTGACTCAAGAGCTTCTCCCGGATTATCTCTGAGAGGAGAAACCTCTGGGATTGGACGGATTTTTCGTCGTCCGGGAAGATTTTCTCGGCTTCAGGCAGAAACTCGTATATCCTGTCCTCAAGGACATCCACATTCGTTCCCCGGAGAGCGGAGATGGGGATGATTTCCTTGAAATCCAGCAGTTCCTTGTAGTGGTCGATGATCAACAGGATCTTCTCTTTTTTGATGATATCCACCTTGTTTATCAGCAGGAAGATGGGAGTCGATATTTTTTTCAGCGTCTCCATGACGAACTCGTCTCCGTGCCCGAATTTCTGGGTGGCGTCGATGAGCAGGTTGACCAGGTCGGCTGTTTCCAGGGAAGAGTAGACAAAGCTCATCATCCGCTTGTTCAGTTTATGGAGGGGCTTGTGAATCCCGGGATTATCGACGAAGACTATCTGTCCCCTGTCAGTTGTTTTGATTCCCAGGATGCTGGTTCGTGTGGTCTGGGGCTTGTCGGAGATAATGGCGATCTTCTCGCCGAGCATGTAGTTGAGAAGGGTGGATTTGCCGACGTTGGGGCGGCCGATCAGAGCGACATAACCTGATTTCATCACCGGATCTTTGTTATCCTCAGTTTCTTGACAGTCCTCTGACCGACTTCCAGGGTTTCAAGGGATAAGCCCTTGAGCTGAATTTTTTCTCCCAGTCGAGGCAGTCTTCCCAGGTGATGAGTGATCAGGCCGCCAATCGTAATGTAGCTTTCTTCCGCGAATTCCATATCAAAGAGCTCTTCCACTTCTTCCACTTCCACATCTCCGGATATTATGTAATCGAAGGGCCCTTTCTCTATGATCTGGACTTCCTCCAGGTCATATTCATCCTGGATTTCTCCCACGATCTCTTCCACCAGGTCTTCCATTGTGACCAGCCCGGACACTCCGCCGTGCTCATCGACGACAATAGCCAGCTTCTGCTTTCTCTTCTGGAGCTCTTTGAGGAGTTCGGCAACTTTCATCGATTCAGGGACAAAATACACGGGACGGATTAGGGGCTCGATCGGTTTTTTTCTGGATTCCTCGTCCGCGTACTCGAGAAGGTCCTTGGCGATGATGACCCCTTCGATGTTATCCACCCTGTCTTTGTAGACAGGAATTCGAGAACGTTTTTCTTTGACCACCACCTCCCTGAGCTTTCCGATGGTCGAATCTTTCCTGATACAGGCCATGTCCACCCTGGGAGTCATGATCTCCCGGACAGTGATATCGCCGAATTCGACCACGCTTTTCAACAGCTTGCTTTCTTCGGTCTCGATGATTCCTTCTTCTTTGGCCTCCTCGATAAAGGTCTTGATTTCCTCGTCCGAGGCTTCGTGCAGCTCTTCCTGCTCCTCATCCCCGGCTTTGATCTTGGCTATGGCTAAAAGAGGGGCTGCGAGAAAATGGGCCAGCCTGTAGGAAGGGAGAAACAGGCCGAGGATTCTATTTTTGAAGAGAGCGCTGAGAAGCCTTGGCAAGGAATCGAAGAACAGAAAGTAGGTGGCGAGCGATATCAGAAAAAGCCAGAGCGGCCAGAATCTCAACCTCGGAAAGACAGTTGAGATATAGATAAGAAAAGCGATGAGGAAGACGATTCGCATGAACCCGACCGCGATCCTGATCTCATCATAGATATCCAGGATCTTCATCCGGTAATTTTTTTCTTTTTTCTCGAGGAAACGGCTGAGGGCTATTTTGGAGAAGGAAATCAGGGACATGTAAAAGAGAGAAAAAAGAAAAGCAGCCAGGAAGCTCAAAAAGAGCCCCACCCATTTAACGAATTCTACGTCCATTTCAATCTTTCGCTAAGAGACTCCTTATTTTTTCTTCCTCCTCTTCGATCCCTTCTGAGTGTTCATAGCCGAGGAGATGGAGGAGTCCGTGGATGGTGAGTAACTCCAGCTCTCTCTCCAGGCCGTGCTCCTTGGAGAAACACTGCTTGAACGCTTGGGGGACGGATATGACTATGTCTCCTAGATAGAATTTCCCATCCGCGCCTTTTTCTCTCATGGGGAAGCTCAGCACATCGGTCGGGGCGTTTTTTTTCAGGAACTGTCGATTCAACCTGATGATGGCTCTGTTGTCCACGAAGACAAGGGTGACTTCGGGATGATTCAATTTGTAGTGCTTGAGGAGTTTTTTCAGCAGCTCCTTGAATTTTTTAAGGTTTAGCCAGTATCTATGTTGCTGGTTTATTATTTCTATCATTCGATTTTTTTATTTTCACGGCGGGTTTCTTTTTCTTCATCTCGAAGTCAAAACCAGGATATTCGATCCGGGGATGGTAGAGGGTGTAGAGAGTGGCCATGAAAGACGAAGCCATGGTCCTGAATTCCTTCAGCGAGAAATCGCAGTCATCGAGCTGGCCATCCTCAAGATAGCTGTTGATGATATCGTTGATCATTCGTTTCAGGTTCGTGCGCGAAGGTGCTTTTATGCTCCGGGCAGCCGCCTCCACGGAGTCGGAAAGCATGACCAGGGCCGCTTCCTTTGTTTTCGGTATGGGTCCCGCATACCTGTAGCTTTCTTCTTTGATGGTATGCATTTGCGGGTCGTATTTTTCTTTTGCTTTCTGGAAGAAGTATCTCACCAGAGAGTTTCCATGGTGCTGTTCGATGATATTCCTGATTTCTGGGGGGAGCTTTAGTTTCTTTGCCAGCTCTACTCCCTCCTTGACGTGATTGATGATCACCAGAGTGCTCATGCTGGGCGTAAGGTCTTTATGCAGGTCGGGATTCCTCATTTTGTTTTCGATGAAATATTCAGGCATCTTGGTTTTCCCGATGTCGTGGTAGAGGGCACTGGTTTTTACCAGCATCGGATCCAGGTTTAATTCTTCAGCAGCGGATTCAGCCAGGGATGCGACCAGCAGCGAGTGATGATAGGAACCTGGTGCTTCTATGGCCATCTTCCTGAAAACTGGCAGGTCTGAATTGGAGAGCTCTAAAAGCTTGGATTGGGTGAGAAAGCCGAACAGAGGCTCAAAAACAGGCAGGAAGAGGAATGCCAGAGATGCACTCAGGAGCCCTCCGACAAGCCCCATAAGGAGCTCGCTGACGAAGATATCCACCGGCCCCATGCTTTCCTTTATAAGATGAATGATGATGATGACAAAGATATTAATAGGGGCTACCAGGTGAAATCCGGCCCGAAATGTGGAATTCCGGTTATGACTCCCGTAGTACTTGATTCCGTAGATTGCCGCCAGTCCTCCGATGAAGCAGAAGATGACCATGTTGAAATCACCCTTGAAAAAGTAGCCGACCAGGATGCTGTTGATGACAGTGTAGAAAATGGCAAGCTGGCTTCCCGTGAGAAAAGCGAATATAAGCACACCGAATTGGAGGGGAAAGGCATAGGTGTAGCTTTCAAGATTCTCGAGCAGAAAGAAATTCGAACTGCCGCTGAAAGTTCCGGCCAGGAAGAGACAGAGTTTGTAAAAGAGAATGCTGATGATAAGAGTGACACCCATCATGATAAAATTTTTCAGCGCCCGCTTGAATTTCAATATCGATTTGAGATAGTACCAGAGCGTGAGGAGGATCAACCCGAAAAGGAGGAATGTGCCGGAAAAATTGGTCAGCCAGTTCGGTCTGGCACGGAGGTTCTGGTTGATCACCCTTATCTGGTTCAGCGCATCCTCTTTGATTTCGTCTCCTTTCCGGAGGATGACTTTTCCCTTTTTTATCGTGTAGAAGACAGTCTCTATGCTCCGGCGTGCCTTCTCCTTTAGCTCGTCTGATTTTATCCGGTTGTATTTGATGTTTTCCTTGAGGAAATGGTGGGAGAGGGAGAGGAAAAGGGTTTTTTCGCTTTGAGGAACGTCGAGCTGGTCTATTTCTTCGGTCAATTTCCGCTTGGCTTCACCTATATCCAGTATTTGATTGACTCTCACAGTCTGCTCTGTCTGCAGGTCGCTGTAAAGAATGAATCCCTTATCCTGCTCTCCGCGGTAAAAGAGTGTCTTGGAAGTGATGATACCCTGTTGAGAAACCTTCCCCAGGAGGCTGATCAGGCTGTCTTCGATGCTGGCATCGAATTCGGCCCTTATCAGAGTTCTCAGATCGCTGTAGGAAAGGGTAAGGTCATATTTTTCAAATATTTCTTTCTGGAATTCTTCACTCCTTCGGGTCGTGATCGGCTCTTTGAGCCACTGCCTTCCGAGAATGAAGAATTCGTGGATCTCCTCTTCTGCGGTTAAAAAAACATTCGGGTCAAAGTCGTAGACCAGAAGTGCGGCTTCAGCAGCCTCTTTCCTTCTTTTTTGGGTTGTCTCTGTATCCTCGATGGTCAAGTTTTCCGGGGCGACGATATCCGAAGAGGCGATATCTCCAGGAGCAAGGTCATCGGGCAGGGATTTTGACGGAAGGTAGGAGATGAAGTAGGAGATAACAGCCACAAAAATAAAAAGATAGGTAAAGGGACTCTTGATGAGCTTCCTCCAGAAGCTCAGCTTTTCTTCTTTTGGAGGAGAGCTCTTTTTTTGTTTTGTGGAAGAAGGTTCTTTACTTTTAAAGAACTTGATGTTTTTAAAGGAAACGATGCTCATCTACTTGTTACGAGATTTCGCCTCAGCCTTCTGGTAGGCTTTTATGATTTTTTGAACCAGCGGATGCCTGACAACATCCCTTTCGCTAAAATGGACGAAAGCTATCCCACTTATTTTAGAGAGAATTTTCATGGAATGCAAGACACCGGATCGTTCAGGCCGGGGCAGGTCAATCTGAGTGATATCCGCGGTGACCACCATATTGGAGTCAAACCCGGCGCGCGTCAGGATCATCTTCATCTGCTCTTTAGTCGTGTTTTGGGCTTCATCAAGGATGATAAAAGAGCTGTTAAGCGTTCTCCCCCTCATGTAGGCGAGGGGAGCGATCTCAATGATGTTTCTCTCGATCAACCTGTTCACCTGCTCTTTCTGGGCTAGGTCGAAGAGCGCATCATAAAGAGGGCGGAGGTAGGGATTGATCTTCTGCTGCATATCTCCGGGCAGGAAGCCCAGCTTTTCGCCGGCTTCAACAGCAGGCCGGGTGAGGATGATCCGGCTGACAGCCTTGTTCTGGAGGAATGAAAGGGCCATGGCCATGGCCAGGTAGGTCTTGCCCGTTCCTGCAGGGCCGATGCCGAACACAAGGTCATGGGTTTTGATCGTCTGGATGAACTCCTGCTGCGTCAGGCTCTTGGGAGTCACGGATTTTCGGGATAGGTTTAACGGCTCGGCTGGAGAAAAATCATCCAGGCGATGAGCGCGGCCTTCCTCTAACAGGTCGAGCACGATATGAAAATCCTCTTCCTTCAGGTTGTACCCTTTCTCTTCGAGCTCGTTCATCTTATTAAAATAGCTTTTGGCGAATTCTACTTTTGCCTGGTCACCGTCTATCATCAGGCTGTCGCCGCGGACAGACAGAGAGATCCCGAGCCTCCTCTCCAATTTTTTCAAGTTCTGGTCCAGCACTCCAGAAAAAGAGTTTTTCCTGAAGGATGGGTGTTGGATTTTTTCCATATTAAAGATTAGGCGGGGGTTCTTCTGTCATTTCTAAAACAAATTATAAACAATATTAGGAGTACTTTGTCAAGCTCACCCTGGTGGTGACTTGAAAAAATGGAGGAGCTGGTGTATATAACAAGGTTAAATCTGGAAAAGACAGATTGTGCTCCCCGGATTGAGGGACATTCCATTCCTCACCAAAAGGAGAGAATACATGGAGAAAAAGGAACTCAAAGAGGTTTCGATTCCGACTTCTTTGTATAAGAAAATAGAGGAGAAGATCAAAGACTCCGACATCGACTCTGTTTCGAGCTACGTGATCAAGGTCCTGGAAGAAAGTCTTTCCAAAGGAGAAGGGACGCCGGAGAACTTGAGCAAAGAGGATGAAGAGAAAGTCAAGGAAAGGCTGAGAGCATTAGGGTACCTGGATTGACAAGGATTGTTGGCTCCTTCAGCTGCGCCCACATTTGGAGAATTGCCTTTTTCCCGAACGGCTTCTCCGTGAATCCTCCTAAGGTTCTGAAAATAGAGACGGTTCATGCAGCCTGATTTTATATGATTTCATTTATGGAGTGATAGATATGAAACCTGTTTACATTGTTTCCGGTTTGCCCAGATCAGGCACTTCTTTGCTCATGCAGGCACTGCAGGCAGGAGGGTTCCCTGTCGCCACCGACGGGAAAAGAGAGCCGGATGAGAGCAATCCCAAAGGCTACCTGGAGATCGAGAGCATCATTGATAAGCTCAGGGACAATCCCGAGATGGTGTTCAACTTTGAGGATCAAGTCGTCAAGGTCATCGCTTACGGTCTTCAGTATCTCCCCCGCGGCAATTACAGAGTGGTGTACATGGAGAGGAATATCGAAGAGATTCTGGACTCCATGGAGAAAATGATGAACGCCAAGGATGAAGAGAGAGAGAGCACAAGGGCCGCTTTTGTAAAACTCAACGAGAAGTCAAAGACTGACATCAGCAGCAGGGAGGATATGGAAGTGCTGTTTGTGAGCTATAATGAAATCCTGTCCAATCCAAGAGAGCAGCTGGAAAAGGTCCATCGTTTCTTTGCTGACAAGGATCTGGATCTGGGCAGAATGGTGGAGGCGGTGGATAGTAAACTCTACCGGCAAAGAAGAGGATAGGGGTTGCATATTTGAAATTTCTGGTTACAGGCGGGGCAGGTTTTATCGGTTCCCATCTCGCTGAAGAGCTGGTGCAACGCGGGCATCAAGTCAGGATTATTGATGATTTTTCAACGGGGAAAGAGAAAAACATCGTGTCTTTCCTGGATAAGATAGAACTCATCAAAGGTGATATCAGGGATATCGAGGTTTGTGCGCGGGCTGCGAAAGGCATGGATTTTATCCTCCATCAGGCCGCCCTGACTTCTGTTCCGTATTCTATCGAGAACCCTCTCCTGACGAACGAGATCAACATCAAAGGAACCCTGAACCTCCTGCTGGCTTCGCGGGAGGCGAAGGTCCAGCGGTTTGTTTTCGCCTCGTCTGCCGCTGTTTACGGCGATGACCCTCATCTCCCGAAAGAAGAAGAGATGGTGGGAGTTTCCCTTTCGCCTTATGCTTTGAGCAAGCGCGTGGGAGAGATGTTCTGCCAGCTTTTTGCGCGGACCTTTGGCCTTTCCACGGTTTGTCTCAGGTATTTCAACATTTTCGGCCCTCGTCAAGACCCGGCCTCCCAGTATGCTTCCGTGATCCCTCTCTTCATCTCAAGGATGCTCAAGAATGAGAAGCCAGTCATATTCGGTGATGGCGAGCAGACCCGCGACTTTTTATTCGTCTCCAACGTGGTGGAAGCCAATATGCTGGCTGTTAAGGCCGATAGTTTGAAGGGTGAGGTTTTCAATATCGGCTATGGAGAGGAAACGTCGGTCAATGAGCTTACCCGAAAGATCAATGAAATACTAAAAACGAACATTCGCCCGGCTTATGATGAGCCGCGTCTGGGAGATATCAAGCGTTCCTTTGCCGATATCTCCTGGGCCAGAAAAATGTTAAAATATGAGCCCACGGTCGATTTCAGCGAAGGATTGAAGAGAACCATTCGCTGGTACAAAGAAGGGGAATAAGGAATGAACAAAAGAGCTTTGGATTTGGAGCGCAGAATAAAAAATAGAAAGGCCCGTATCGGCATTATCGGGATGGGCTATGTGGGTCTTCCCTTGGTCAAACTATTTCTGAGCAAGGGATTTGAAGTCCTGGGATTCGACATCGACGAGAAAAAAGTCAAGATGCTGAGCCAGGGAAAGAGCTACATAAAACACGTGACCGCGGAAGAATTAAAAGGCTTTATTAAAGATAAAAAGTTTCAGGCCACAGCTGATTTTCAGTCTCTGTCCGGGGTAGATGTTGTCATCATCTGTGTCCCGACTCCGCTGGACTCGCACAAGAATCCTGACCTGTCCTTTGTCCTGAACACGACTGAAACCATATCTCGATACTTGAAAAAAGGACAGCTTGTCATATTGGAGAGCACCACCTATCCGGGCACGACAGAGGAGAAGGTGCTCCCTATTCTGGAGGCTGGCGGCTTAAAGGCAGGCGAGAATTTCTTCCTGGCCTATTCGCCGGAAAGGGAGAACCCGGGGGACAAGGTCTTCACAACCGATAAGATCCCGAAGATCGTGGGAGGCGTCACTCCAAGATGCAAGAGCTTGGCCAAAGCTCTCTATGGCCAGGTGGTGAGGAATACTGTTCCGGTTTCTTCTCCAAGAGTGGCTGAAGCCACCAAGATCCTGGAGAATGTCTTTCGGTCCGTGAACATCGCCATGGTCAATGAGATGAAGATGATCTTTGACCGCATGGGGATAAACATATGGGAGGTGATCCAGGCTGCCTCGACCAAGCCCTTTGGTTATATGCCCTTTTACCCCGGTCCCGGGCTTGGGGGCCACTGCATCCCTGTTGACCCCTTTTACCTGACATGGAAAGCCAAGGAGGTCGATCATCCGACAAAGTTTATCGAGCTTGCTGGCGAGATTAACACCTTCATGCCCTATTATGTGGTGAGCAGGACAATCGAAGCCCTGAACAGGAATGGAAAATCCGTCAAAGGAGCTAAGATACTGGTCCTCGGCCTGGCCTATAAAGAGGATGTCGATGACCAGAGAGAATCGCCCTCGCTCAAGATCATAAGCCTGTTCAAAGAATACGGGGCGAAAGTCTCCTACAACGATCCTTACGTGCCCCTTGCTTCCGGATACAGAGACTATCCGGGTTTGGCGCTGAAATCGACAGCTTTGACTGCACAGGGGCTAAAAAAGAGCGATGCAGTGGTCATCGTTACGGCCCATTCCGCCTATGACTTTGACTGGATTGTCAAGAACGCTGCTCTTGTCATCGACACCAGAAATGCCGTGAAAAAGAAGCATAAAAATGTCATCAAGGCCTGAACGAGAATGGAGTTTCCTTGATTTATTCCTAACTTTATGAGGGAGAGAGTCATGAAGATTGCCGTGATAGGAACTGGCTATGTGGGGTTGGTAACAGCTGTCTGTCTTGCCGAATTAGGCCATGATGTCGTTGGGACCGACGTGGCTGCGGATAAAATCGATAAAGCGTCTCAGGGAACTCCCCACATCTACGAGCCAGGTCTCGAGGAATTGCTGAAAAAGAACCTCAAAAAGGGGAACCTCGCCTTCATCCATGACCTCGATGAAACCATCCAATCCGCTGATGTCCTTTTTGTCTGCGTTAACACGCCCCAAAGGGAGGACGGGAGCGCAGACATGGTTTACGTGGAGGGGGTTTCCCGGAGAATTGCCGAGAATTTGAACGATTACAAGGTGGTGGTGGAGAAAAGTACGGTTCCGGTAAAAACGTCCATGTGGATCAAGCGGACCATAGACCTGCACAAAAAAAAGGACGTGGAGTTTGATGTGGCCTCCAACCCTGAGTTTCTCCGGGAAGGCTCGGCTGTCTCGGATTTTCTCAGTCCTGACCGCATCGTCATCGGGGTGGAGTCGGAGCGGGCCAGGGATATCCTGGTAAAAATTTATGAGAGATACAAGGACCGGGTTCTTGTGACCAACATCGACACGGCTGAGCTCATTAAACATGCCTCCAATTCCTTCCTGGCTTTGAAGATATCTTACATCAACCTTATCTCCGAGCTGTGCGAGAAAACGGACGCCGATGTCGAGCAGGTGGCCAAAGGCATGGGAATGGACCCGCGGATAGGGAACCAGTTTCTGAGACCAGGCCTTGGCTATGGAGGCTCCTGTTTCCCTAAAGACATTCGCGCTTTGACCAAGATCGGAGAAGATTTGGGCGTTAAGTTCGAACTGCTCAAGGAAGCTGACAAGATCAACCTGAGAAGGATCGACACTTTTGTGGATAAGATAAAAAAAGCGCTCTGGATACTGAAAGATAAGACCATTGCTGTTTTAGGATTATCGTTCAAGCCGGAGACGGATGATATACGAGAAGCTCCCAGCCTTAAAGTCATCAACAGGCTGCTTGAAGAAGGAGCTTTGCTTCGGCTCTATGACCCTCAGGCCATGGAGAATGTCAAAAAAACTACACCTGAGAAGCCGCCGCAGGTATACTATGCAAAATCTGCCTACGATGCGGTGGAAAAAGCCAATGCCTTGCTCATCATCACCGAGTGGAGCGAGTTCGGAGAATTAGACCTGAAGAAGATAAAAGCTCTGATGGACAACCCCATCATCATTGATGGACGGAATATCTATGAGCCGGCGAAGATGAGAGAGCTTGGTTTTGAGTATTATTCTGTCGGCCGAAAACAGCTCCTCTGAGTCAGCAAATACGGGGAAGAAGCTCTGAGGTCAGCGGTTCCAAGAGCCTCAACCCCCCTGAATAGGTCGCGAGGAGGAGCTCTCCAGGTTTTCCAGTCTTATCGTCTACCTCTCCGATGATCTCTGCCTTTCTCCCCAGAGGATTCTTCTTGATCTCATCCAGGATTTCACCGGCATTTTTCCGGGGCACGATAAGCGCCGCTCTTCCTTCGCAAGCCAGGTAAAGAGGATCGATTCCCAAAAGCTCTGTGGCGCCTCTGACAGCCCGGGAGAGCGGGATTTTTTCCTCATCGATCAAGAGCGAATAGGGGATCTTTTCTGCAACTTCGCAGAGGACTGTGGACAGGCCGCCGCGGGTGATGTCCCTCATCAAGCGAACCACTTTCTTCCAGAGAGGCAGCAGAAAATTCAGCGGTGCACAGTCGCTTTTTACGCTCGATTCCAGGCCGAAATCTCCTCTGGCCAGCATGACAGCCAGGCTATGTTCTCCGAGTGTCCCGGTGAGGACGATCTTGTCTCCGGGCCGGGTCTTCTGGAGGGAGGGCCTGGTCCAGACCTTTCCCACTCCAGAGGTGTTGATGTAGATTTTGTCACCCTGGCCGCGTCTGACGACTTTGGTATCGCCGGTTGTGATCTCAACCCCGGCTTTTTGAGCAGCCTTACTGATGGATTTGAGAATGGCCTCCAGGTCGTCCCAGGCCATTCCTTCTTCAATTATCAAGGAAAGGGAGATGAATTGAGGCTCTGCTCCTGAGACGACAAGGTCGTTGACCGTTCCGTTGATGCACAGAGTCCCGATGTCTCCTCCGGGAAAGAAGATCGGGTCGACCACGTAGCTGTCGGTCGTGAAGGCGATCTGATGGGGGAGGATGGCGGAGTCGGAAAGCTCATCCAGGAAAGGATTTTTGAAAGTCTTGACTATATGTTGGGCGATGAAATCTCTCATCAATTTCCCTCCGCTTCCAAGCTCCAGGCTGACTTTTTTCATCTTCGTTTCCTTTATTGTTAGCAATATTGATGCAATTATTATAACTGCAATAAATGTTTTATTATTAGCGCAATAAATGGTTTATCATTGTCATTGCTATTGCGTTTTTCAATCTAGCCCATCTGTCATTGCGAGCGCAGCGTGGCACCTCTTAGGGAAAAGAATGCGTTTATTTTTACGAGATTGCTTCGTTTAACTCGCAATGACATGTCATTTATTGCAAAATTGGG
>JAOUKO010000336.1 GCA_029882525.1 Candidatus Aminicenantota bacterium
TCAGGTCCAGCTCTCCCTCGGGGAGTTTTGGATCCATTACATCGCCGATTATAGTCTCCAAGTTTTCCAGGCCCCATCGTGCACAGCGATTCTCCAGATATTTCAGGGCAGCGGAGTCTATGTCTTCCGCATAGACTTTTCCATTCTCCCCTACTCTTACCGCCAGCTGTACCACATAGCGCCCGCGTCCGGCACCGATCTCGGCCACAACCATGCCCGGCGAGACTCCGATCGCATCCATAACTTTGTCGGGCGGTTGGAGACGGTTAAGCCTGGCCTCATTAGCATCCTCTGGTGCAAGGACACTCTGCTTTTCCTGGGCATCCTGTGCCGCAGCTGTCGCCATCAACATGGACAAAATTATTATTAAAACGTTGATTATCTTTCGATACATAATCTACCTCCGTAGTATACTCTCATCCTATGATTTTACTCATTATCGTTTGTTATCATATATAAGAACTGGCAATTCAAGAAACAAGATGCAATAAACATAGAAATACTATCTTATTGTTTTGAATCGGCGCAGTCCAATTTCAGAATATGTATAGATTTTAAAGTGACTTTTTTGTTGAATATGTTAAATCTGCGTTAAATAAAGCATCTCTAATTGGCGTCTTTTTTTTGTGTGAGTTCCCGAATAGCCTTCAAAGCATTCTGATTGCCAGGATCTAATTCGAGGACCTTTCTGTAACTTTTGACAGCCAGCTCGATTTCTCCGGCCGTCATATAACTGAAAGCGAGGTTTGAATGAGACCGCCAATCATCAGGATAACGTTCGGCCGTCAATTTGAGTACGGCAATCGCCTCCTTATGCTCCTGGTAATCTAAGAGCTCAAGTCCCAGAAGGCTCAATTCGCGCCATCCATGCCCAGAAGCCCGTTCTTTTGGATTCTCTATCACTTTTTGATGCTGATTGAGCAGGTGTTGCCGATATTTTTCATCGGCCTTTCTGGCCCTAACGTTGTCCGGGAAAAGCGGAAGGAGGCGGTAGTGATGTTCTCCCTTTTTGAATTCTTCGTTCGCATCGAATTTTACAAAGGTGGAATAATCATGGAACAGAAACATATAAACCACATTGTTTTTTAGGTCGCAGATATTGGAATACTGCGTAGGATATCGGCCTTCCACATGACAGGCCTGAAGGACTGCTTTGACATCATCCACTCTTACAGCGTCTTTCTGTTCTTTTATGGATCTGAGCATCGAGGCGGCTGTATCCTCATTAACTCCGATGGCCTGGAATCCTCCCTTATCGCGGATGAACTTCAATTCGCCATCGATCCATCCGACAATCGCTGAAGCTCCTGTGCGGTCGGCAAGAAGATATCGGGCATTGCTGAAACTGCTTTTATTGTATTTGTTATAGACGGAAATCGCCTCTTCTACAGTCGCGCATTCCTCCATGACTTTTCGGTTCAGGTTGCCTGCATAATCGAGACGCTTTGGAGACGGCCTCCAGTCTGTTTTATAGCCGGCGACGGCATCAAAGAACAATCCCTGGTCGTTCATCCCGCCTTGGGGATAGTTGACACTGTATCCGAAATACGTGATTCCGTATTTCCCTTTTTTCGGCGGCTCGAACCAGATTTTGGTAAGAGGATTGTCAATATCCTCATTATTGCCGGCCAGGACGCAATCCCCGTGAGCGATTTTAAGGATGAGGCAGGGTAACATCTGAAGAGGAAAAAATAACATGATCAACATAGAGAGGATAAGAGTCTTTTTTTCTTTCCGTAAGCTTTTCATTTTAAATGTGAGCTCCGAATGTTTCATTTTGATTATCCTGATTATTCTTTATCTTTTTATAGAATAACAATTTAAGGTGCCAATGTTAAGCAATCCGTGTGTTTAATATGGCGAAGATGATCTCAAATTTCCTAAGGGATTTTTTAACGGATAGTTAACAAAATATGTTCATATTTAAACAACCTCTAACCTTATGCGAACACAAAGAAAGAGAAAGATCTCAATTTTCCGTTTTTCTTACAACAAGGCTTGATTTGACAAGAGGTGTCAAATCAAGGCCATCTCAGTGATTGAGATTTGTTTCTTCGTATATTTTGAACAGCGAGAATGGCTTGAATGCAATAAAAAGAGAATAAAATTAATCCATACTTTCCATATTAAACACAAACATCGCTTAACAGAATCACTTTTATCTCTCAAAAAATGTTGATATGAGGAGTATATATTTTTGTTCAAATACGGACATGAGTTGTTCATAAATGATACATGTATGTTTAATAAGTAATTGAAAACCCCAAGAAGATGAATTTGGCATATTATTTGCTTTATGTATTTATAATATTTGATTTTTTGTAGGAATTCGGCGTTTGCCAAAATGAAAAAGCAGAAATTTTCACAGGAATCGAAAGGCAGGAATTTAAATATGCAAACTGGAGCTTCGTGATGTTTAAAAATTATCTCACCATCGCCTTCCGCAATCTGAGAAGACAAAAAATCTACTCCCTCATCAACATTTCCGGGCTTGCTCTGGGGATGACGGCTTTCCTTATTATCGCTGTCTGGGCATGGCACGAGGTCAGCTATGACCGCTTTCACGAACATGCCGGCCGTATCTACCGGGTGGCGGAAAAAAGGCATTTCCCGGATCAGGTACGGCTGAGCAACCGTACACCGGGACCTTTATCCATCGCTCTCAAGGAGAATTTTCCCGAAATCAAGTCTGTGGCCCGAGTGGCCTGGACGGGTGAGCGAGTTCTCCGCTATCAGGATGAGGTTCATTACGAGAACGACATACTCACTGTTGACCCCGATTTCCTCCGCATATTCACGTTCCCGATGGTTGTCGGGGATAGTGCAAAGGCACTGGATGAGCCGTTTTCGGTCGTGGTCACGGAAAGTGCGGCAGTTAAATATTTCGGGAATGAAGACCCACTGGGAAAGGTTCTCAACCTGGACAACCGTTTTGATCTGACCGTGACTGGGGTGATGGAAGATGTCCCTGAGAACTCTTATCTCCAGTTCGGGATGCTCGTCCCCTTCGAGATGGTGGAGAGGCTGGGCTGGGACATCCGGAACTGGGGATTCAGCATGGCCCTCACCTATCTTCATCTGGGAGACCAGGTGGACGTTAAGGCTTTTGAAAAGAAGATCGCCGGTATTGTTAAAAAATACGATAAGGCCACAAACATCGAGCTCTTCCTGCAGCCTTTGACC
>JAOUKO010000063.1 GCA_029882525.1 Candidatus Aminicenantota bacterium
CCACGGCCCTTCAGGACTTCCGCATAGTCTTTTATCGGGGCACAGGCGCCGGTGCAGGTATCCACATGAGTAGAGACCACGGCCTCATATTCTTCCTTGTCGAGCTTCGCCTCCAGCTCCTCGGGTAGGACTGCCTTTCCCCATTCTCTCTCGATGAGATCACAATCGAGGCCAAAACTCTCGGCTATCTGAACCATCCTCTGCCCAAAAAAGCCCTGCGAGATGACAAGGAATTTTTCTCCTTTTTTGATGACATTCAAAATGGCCATCTCCATAGCCAGCGTCCCCGCTCCTGAAATGATAAAAGCCTCGCCTTTCTCACAGAAGACCACTTTCTTCAAGTTGTCCAGCGCCTTCTTCAACTCCTCCACTAACTCAGGACTCACATGGGAGACCGTAGGGAGGGAAAGGCTATTCAGGATACGGGGATGAACAGGGCTCGGTCCCGGGATCATCAGCAATCTTTCTGTTTGCATCTCTGCTCCTTCATCTCAAATTCACCCCTCAATTGTATCGATAATCCTTGATAAATCAAGTCAGGGGGCTGAAGTTCATAAGGGATTGTGTGTGTTGTGAAAAAGCTCTATGCCGGAGAGGCTCAAAAACCGGGGTATATTTCCTGCCTCAGATGCTTCAACCTGAGGGGAATCTCCAGTGTTAAGCTCAAGAAGAGATGAAACAGAGGGTTGATTCAAACCCCCTGTTTCTTCTCCTCGTCGGGGCTGACATCCGTTATTTTGTAGTTCTTTCCTTCAAAATGGATAATGAGGCTTGACGCCACGGAAAGGTACTTAGCGATCCCCGGCTTCTGAGTGAGAAGGCGAAAATACTCTTCTGAGTTAAAACGGATCTCTTTCACCGGACTTCCCTCTTGATAGCTGCTGTCCACCCAGAATCCATCCTTCAGGTAAAACGTCTTTTCTTCTTTGTAGATAATTTTCTGAGAAGCGACATGGATCGCCTGATCAACTTCCTTGAACATCTGGGTGGCTTTGGCTATCTTGACCGCGCCAGCACCCCTCACTTTGCGGGCAGCCAGGGCTTCTTCTGCCTCCGGAGCAGCCGCATCCAGGCTTCGTTTCTCTCTCTCTGTCACCAGGAAGGAAGTGTAAGGAGTGACGATTCCATATTTCAGCCCGAGTTTTCTCACTTCCTCGACGAGCTCCTTGTTATCGCCATGGAGCCTTATCTCTTCGAGCAGATAGCCGACTCTTCTCGTCGCCCAGAGCCGCGGCAGAAAAGAGTAGGAATCATCCTTGACCAATTCTTGATTCCTGAGCGTGAATTTTCTACTCTCCTTACCGACTTTTCCGGCAAGGCTCACGGTCACCGGCCCTTTGCCTTTGTATTTTCCGACCAAGACCAGTTGGGAACCTCTGAAAAGATCAGGCATAACACGAGGATAAAGGTCTTTAACGTCTATGCCCTGAAAAACAAAATATATTTCGGAGAGAAGGGGCGATGAGATCTTCTCATAATAATTGGATATGGCAATCTCGAGGTCTTCATTCTCATCGACATAGACTGATGTGCCTCTGTTCTCAAGGGACATCCTATCCAGGAGTTCAGTATTGACATCGTATCCGACGCCAAAGACAAAAATCCGGGAATTGAACTCGTTGCCTCTGCTGATATTCTTCAAGATTTCTGCAGTGCCGGTGATGCCCACCGTCGGCAGGCCATCGGTGAGGAAAAGGATATAGTTTGGCCTCTCCCCTGCCTCGATCATCTTGAGGGCCTGAAGCAGGGCATCGTTGATATTGGTGCCTCCTGAATCCTCGACCTCATCCACGAAGCGCAGAGCCTTCTCCACATTCTCTGAGCTCACCGGAAGCAGCCGGGAAGAAAACAGGCTGACGCCGTCATCGAAATCGATGAGCGAGAACCTGTCTCTCTCATCCAGGTGGTTGATAATAAACCGCACCGCCTCTTTGGCCTGCTTGATCTTTTTCCCGCTCATGCTTCCCGAGCTGTCCAGGACAAAAATCAGGTTTTTGTTGAGGACTTTTTCCCTGCGACTCACAAAGGACGGCGAGGCCAGCAGCATGAAAAAATTCTCTTCAGGCCCTTCCCAGTTCATGAAGGAAAGTCCGATCTCGTCTTGAGAGAGGGAGTAATAGAGAACGAAGTCCTTATCCGGCTTGATATCCTTTGCCTCAAATCCCACCTTGGCCTGGCCCATCCCTTCTTTCCGGACAGACACCTTGTGGGAAGGTGAATAGACGTTGGAAAGAGGAACCTTTGAGCTGATGTCAACTGAAACCACTACCTCTTTCAGAGGGTGAAGGGAGAATCTTTCTGTGTTCAACGGATAGACATAGCGAACAAGATCTTTCTCCGCTTTCAAGACTTCCGTATAGGAAAGTGTGATCCTCTTTTCACCCCGGGCAGGAATGGGATAGACCCGCGCCCGAAACATGTTCCGGCCGACATACTCGAGGAGAGCCGGGTCTTTCAGCCTGCGGACTATATCCTCGTATACGCGGCGGGCCTGGTCTCGATCCAGGATTTCTCCCTCGACCTTCTCGTTTCCGATATACATCGCGAACTCGGACAGAGCGGCTTCTTCAGGAAGGGGAAAAATGAATATTCCCTCAATATCCCGGGGATGGTTGTTGATGAAAACCTGGTCGATAGAGGTCTTGGCGACCTGGTTGACGATCTCAACGCTGACCCGGTGGTATTTCACGGTCAAAGGGGGGATTCTTTCTCCTGGGCGTGGCTGAGGAATGATGAACCCATCCCCAAAAAGTTGGGTTGTCAGGATCCCCAGGAGAAAAAATAAAAAAACAAATGAAAGAATTTTAGATCGATTGATGTTTCCCATTGCATTCCTCCAAAACCTGGCGCTTATCTCCAATCATAAATTTAAACTCTTTTTGGCGCCAAAAAGTTACATGAACAGGCATCTCTATTTCTGTGATGAGAGAACCATCTGATTTAATGTAAATGCAGTAAATAAGGTTACAATCTCTGTGCAGCCTGGATGCCACCCTCAGCCCCCGGACCCCGAGGGAACCAGTCCCGTCGGTTCCCCCCGTCGGAAAAGCCGACGGGTCCCCCCTCCACTACGGGGGCTCGAGGGAGGCATCCAGCTCCGCTCAATAGAGGATGTCACACGGATTACTGCGTTAATATGAGTTGAGAAGTGCGGAGACGGTTCCCATGAATAGTAATGTTCATGAATGGGACGGCTAGAGAATGGCGTTAGAGGATAATCTCTCCTGTGAAGAACGTCTTCGCCTGCCCTCCGATCTTGACTCTATCGCCCGAATACTGACAGAACAATTCACCTCTCCTCCTGGACAGCTGGAAGGCATGAAGAGAGGTCTTTTTGAGCCTCTCCGCCCAGAACGGGATCAAAGTCGTGTGGGCAGAACCTGTTACCGGGTCTTCGTCGATCCCGACAGCCGGCGCGAAAAACCTGGAGACAAAATCGCTTCCTTTCCCCTCAGCGGTGACAATAATGCCCAGACAGTCCAGTTTTTTGAGAACACTGAAATCCGGCTGGAGAGCGAGTATCTCATCCTCGTTATCAAAAACCGCCAGATAGTCCCTCGATCTGAAGGCTTCCCTCGGTTCGCGGCCCAGGCCCTGGATCAATTCTTCCTTAATTTCAGCAGGCGAAGGAGGGGTTGCCGGGAAATCCAGCACCAGCCGACCGTTCGACCTTGCTACGCCCAGCTCTCCGCTCACAGAAGAAAAAGTGATCTGTTCCTCAGTATAGCCAAGATGGCTATACAGAACATGGGCTGAAGCCAGGGTCGCATGGCCGCAGAGGTCCACTTCTATGGCTGGAGTGAACCACCGCAGCTCAAAAATACTATCTTTTTTCACAAAAAAAGCGGTCTCGGAGAGATTGTTCTCCGCAGCGATGTTTTGCATAAGCTCGGGCGCCAGCCATTCCTCCAGCGGGCAGACCGCAGCCGGGTTTCCTCCGAAGAGTCTATCCGTGAAAGCGTCCACCTGATAAATGGGTATTTTCATCTCTTCTCCTTTTTCAACAGATCTTCGATTCTTGATTGAAGTTCTTCTACCGAACTGAAGACCTCAGCCTCCATCCCGTCGAACCTGGCTTTGTCTGCACTCAAAATAAAAATATGAGGGATACCCGCTTCAGCGGCAGCGTGAATATCAAAGTGGGAATCTCCTATCACGCAGCATTCATCCTTTTTGAGTTTCAATTCTTGCAAAGCGGCCAGGATCGGAGCGCCGGACGGCTTCCAGAGCCCGCTTTCCCTGGAAATGACACAATCGAAGGCAAGGTCAAATTTCCTCAGAAGAAATGCAGCGTTCTGGCGGGAGTTGTTGGTGACCAGCCCTTTTTTGATTCTCCTGGCGCTCAAAAAATCCAGGAATTCATGCATCCCTGGCTTCAGTTTCGCCTTTTGAGTGGCCTTATGTTCATACCTCTCCAGGACTTTCCACTTCTGCGACCTGTCAGGCTCCTCGAGGCTCTGGAGATAAAGAAGTATGGGTTTACCCTCTGTCATCAATTCTGCTTTGATCTTTACCCAATCATAGGAAACATCCACCACTGTTCCGTCCATATCGAAGATCGCACCTTTGAGTATCATAAGCTGCCTCTTCGGCTCTCCATCCTAATCCAATACAATGGCGATGAATGTTGCTGCATCATCATCGGGAACGACCAAAAGGAGCGTGGCCATTGGCTGCTTTTGGCGGCGGCTGGCTTATCAAGGATGATACACCTCACTTTTCCTTGATTCTTCCCACCTCAAAAAGGGGTTCTCCATTACTGATGGGGGGAGTATTGATGATGTAAAGAAGGATCCCGCTGAATGGAGCCCGCAGTTCTTCCAGTACATTCCCAAAATAATCCGTGATATAGCCCACCTTTTCCCCTTGAGTCACGTAATAACCCATCTTGGTCAGCGGATAAAAAAGACCGTCCTTTTTGGAGTAGACAACTTCGTAACGGTCAATCCAGACAGGATCGGTCACGAACTCCGGCTCTCCTTCTATCATCTTAAAAAGCTTCATGACAGAAAGAATGCCCTGGATGTTCCGAACAACATCTTCCTCATCAGTCCGGCCCAAATATCCGGACTCTGTGGTGATGGCGGGTTTTTTATGCAGGATGGCTGTGTTCCCCAGATATTTAGAATCGGTGAGGTCCTGGGTGCGCGTATCATCGATGATGATATGCTTTATCCCGAAAGCAAGCACCATATCCTTGCTGACCTCGTTTGTCTTCTCATCCCCGCTCACCATCCAGTAACAGTAAGGGATGAGAGCCTCGTTCCCGTCTCCGCAGTGAAGGTCGATGAGGAAATCGCATTTCCTGACAACCTCTTCTGTCAGAACATGGGCGATCCTCTGGCTGAGCGTCCCCTCCGGAGTTCCGGGAAAGACCCGGTTTAAATTTTTCCAGTCATGGGGATTGTAATAGATGATCCTCTTCTGAAAGGCAGGGATATTGGCGATATGAACCATGATCAGGGTGCCGGATAAGGATCGAGGGTCGATCATTCTTTTTAACCGATAGAGGGCCAGGATGGGAGGGTATTCGTAGCCGTGCACACCAGCTACAAGGGCCAGGACTTTTCCTTGTTGTGAACCATTGATGACGGTTACCGGGATAAAGCTTTTAACCCCTTCTTTCTCCGGGACAGACAGGTATCCGGATTTCGTCTCTCCTGGAGCAACACTCAACTCCCCGATCTGGAAGGGTTTATTCTTTTCTGAAGCCAGAGAAAATAGAGATACGCTCAAAACCAATAAAAAACACAGGCATGCTTTCCCTGATTTTTTAAGAGACATTCTTACTCGACCTCCTTTTGTGTCAATTCAGTTATTTTTACTCTATCCTACCGCAACGCTTATAAAAAGGAAACCAGCAACTTCACTAGGCACAGATACTTGATGGGTTTCACCTCCCAGCTGAAACCTGAGATCATTCCGAAATCCATGTTTTTATCACGGGTTCGGAAATTCTCAACTCCATTTCTTTGTTGCGTTTATTTTTTATTGCGTCTTGATTTTTGATTTGTTATAATCCGCCTCTGATTTAATCCTGACAATCTCAACGAGCAGGAGGTTATCCTATGGGAAAATTCCTGGCTATCCTGATAGGAATCGTCGCCATGGCTGGAGGAGTTTACCTGGCCATATTTGTTTGGTGGCGTGAATTCTATGAGCTTATCTTTGGAGCCATCCCGCCTCTTCTCTTCTTCATCGGTCTCATCGCTTTTATCGCCGGAATCAGCAGTATCAAGGATGCCATAAGGACTAAAAAGCTGGAAACAGAAGCAGAGGAAGAGACAGAGGAAGAAAAAAAAGAATAATCACCCGAACCCAGTCCAATCCATTTCTCAGGGCAATCCCTCTTTTCTCTGTATTACTTTCTTAATTTTCGTCTTTTTCTCTTTGCTTCTCGTCCATCCGGAACATCAGCAAAATACATGAGAATCTCTATTTCCATGATGAATGAAACATCTGATCTGATGGAGAAGTGCGGCACCGATTCCCTTCCATCCGAAGCCTATGGTGGAGGGGGAGAGGGTCTTGGCTAGGATGGAAGGGAACCGGCGCTGTAACAGATTACACCTTCATGATTAACTGTCACGGGAATAGAGATATTTACGCAAAATTCCCGGCACTTGACATACACTTTGTAATTTTGTATATTGTAATTGAATTACAAATTACAGGAGATGTGAACAATGGCAGAGAAAAAGACCCAACAGGAAAAACAATCCCAGCAAAAAACAAAGAAAGCCCAGAGTACACTCAACGACTTGGGCTCTCAGGTGGAAAAATTTGCAGTCAAAACGGCTGAGTCCATTAAAAAAGTCATCGACAAGGCTTTGGCTTCCAGAAACACGGTGCTCACCATCCGCGTCAACGAAGAAAGCGATAAGAAGCTCAGAATGCTTGTCGATGCGGGATTGTTCAGGAGTCGATCTGAAAGTGCGGCATTTCTTATCCAGGAAGGAATAAAGAGACAGGAACCTCTTTTCACTAAAATATCAAGCCAGTTGAACCGAATAGATAAGATTAGAGAAGAACTCACGCACATCATCTCTAAAGAGATGGAACCGATGGAGAGCACCCCCAAGAAAGAGACACCAAAAAAATAACTTAAAAAGGAATCTCCCTTTCCAAGCCCTGAAGAGCGAGCACGTTTAAAGATAGGGGAACATGTTTTAAAACCAGGCAAGTTTGCCAATCATAAAGTGGATTTTGGGATCATTCTCGCATAAATATAGAGAACGATGTTAGAATCTGTGTCACAATAAGCAGAGGACCTGCAAGCAGGTATTGACTGATTGACCGAGTCATTGATTGTATGTTAGGTTTATCCGTGGAACAGGTAAGAAAGAAATTTTGTGTTTGGAAAGTTCTAAGATGACCGGAAAAAAATTTATGAACACAGTAGCCAATGGGAAAGAGGACATTCTACAGATTTTTCTGAACATCCTTAAAAGAACTAAAACAGCTTATTGTATAGTCGGTGGCCTTGCTGTCAATGCTTTTGTCGAACCCGTTGTCAGCCTTGATCTTGATGTTGTAATAGAGAGTAAGGATATTGATAAGGTTAGTAAAGAAATCGTTGGCAAAGGATTCAAGGTCGAAAGGTTTGAGCATAGCATGAATTTAACCAGTTCTAAGTCCGACTTAAGAATACAGATTCAAACCGATTCTCGCTATCAAGAATTTTTATCCCGTGCTTCTTCGAAAGAAGTGCTGGGATATAAGATGAATGTTGCCTCTATTGAGGATGTTTTACAGGGAAAGGTTTGGGCTTATTCAGATGAGAAACGTCGTATGAGCAAGCGACAGAAAGATTTGGCTGATATCATCCGCCTGATCGAAGCATATCCCTCACTTGAGCGTCTTATTCCGTCCATCATTCTTGAAAAATTGAAATAGTTGAAACAGTTGTAGGCTATTTCAATTATTGCTGTCTTGAAGAAATACAAAGAGAAACCTCCTCTTTTTTTCGCTCCCTTGCTTAACTCAGGAAAGCTGTGATAATATTTTTTTTGTGGCAGTTTTCAAACTCTTTGTCCTTCCCTTGCTCTTCACCCTTGTCTCCACGACCGCCCAGGATATAGAGAAAGCATTCCTCCAGAACAATCCCAAAACTCTCTATTCGCTCTTTTCCTCTGAAAGCGGGATCAATATCTCCCTGCCCGAACCCATCTCTTTCTCGGACCAGCTTTCCCGTCAACAGGCTTATTTTCTCTTTAAAAAAATATTCTCTTCCTACACGACTTTTGAATTCTTTTCAGAAAGCGAGGTCCCTCCTGATCTTGAAGAAGAAAGCTTCATATTCAGGGCGAGATGGTCCTTCAGAGACAACAAGAACAACGACCAACATGTCCTTCATATATTCTTTTTTCTGCTCAATGAAACAGAGCGCAAAGACCGGGCATCACCTTCTCTCCCAGGACGAGAAGGAGGAAATCCCAAGAATGTCTGGAAAATTATAGAAATCAAGGCGGAAAAAATTTGAGGCTTTTTAAAAAAACCAGCAGGAATGAAATATTCCTCTATGGATTTCTTGCGGGCATCATGTTCTCCATTATCTTCTTTATTCTCTCTTTTCTCCTTCCCACCCTGACCTCATCGAGGTACTACCAGAGAAGCCTGAATCAGCTGAGAGATCAAGCCAAAACAATTAAGAGAGAGTTCTCAGGCCTGATCAATCACCTGAGCCAGAAGCAGAAGCTTATCCTGAATTCTCCGTTTCCTTCAGATAAAAACGAGATTTTCAACCTGCTCAAAAAGCTCGACCTCAATCCTGAGATCGAAGGCGTCGGCTATTACGCCGGTGGCCGGCTCACTCTGTGGCTGGGGAATATCCTGGATTTCGGGGCGATGATCTATGCAGAGGGCGAAGACACGAATCCTCTCCAGAAAAGATCATCTTTCCTTGTCAAGCACAAGTCCTCCGTCTATCTCATTGTCTTGCAGGAAATCAGCGATGCCGAACATGTCATCTTTTACAGGATGCTGGCCTTCATCCCCGAATTTAAAACACCCTATCTCGAAGAATATCATTTTTTAAACCCCAGGCTGTTGAACAACTGTGCGATCGAGTATTCAGACTTTAGAGAAGATGTTTCCGGGTTTGAAAAACTCTTCTCCAGACATGAGGATGAATACTTCGGACAAACAGGGCCGCAGAGAGAGATTCGCAACCTCCTTTTTCCCTTGAGGAACGAAGCGAAAAAAATCGTGGCCACTGTCAGTCTAAACCCGCTGTCCCTTCCAGCTAAGATCTCAAGGCAGAAGGAAAACCTTCTTCTCGTGTTCTATGTGCTCATCGGGGTTTCCCTGCTCTGCCTTCTTATCCATTGCCTGAAATCTCCTCTATTCTATAAAGAGAGGAAACTTCTGCCTGGAATGCTGGTCATCCTGATCCTCATTGGGTTAAGATTCCTCTTTTTTCCGTTGAGCAACCTGGAAAAAATCCAATCCCTTTCGATTTTTTCTCCCTCTTCAGCAGGCTTCTTCTCTGTCTGGACCTTCACCAAATCTCCCGCAGACATCTTCCTCTCCTCGTTCTTCCTCTTTTTGATCGCGGGCTGTCTGGTCATCTATTCAAGAGGTCTTTTTGCCGATAAATCCAGAACATTTTCCCTTTATCGCTTGCCTGTCGTCCTTATTTCCATCTGTGTATCGTTGTTATTCATTTTTGTGTTTCAAGAATTTCTTTTCCGTCTGGTCACCAATTCCAACATAAACCTGCTCGATTTCACTCTCGACCCTTCCTTCTTTCTTCTCCATCTCAGCATTTTTTTCCTGTTCTGCGTCTGCATTTTTGCCGTTTTGACCGGGCTGCGAATCGCCTCCCTATCCAGTCGGAAAATCTTTCTGCCTGTAGCTGTCCTCATCCTGGCTTTCGGTGTTTACACGATCCTGTTCAAAGAGAGATATCCTGCTGTGCTTTTCGCGCTCCAAGGAGTGATCCTTGTCCTGGTTATGCTTGCGGCTTTCTCCCCCCAGCTTCTGAAAAGAAAAGAGGCCATCCTCGCAGCCGTGTTTCTCGGTATGCTGTTCATTTATGGATCCCTCCATGACTTTTCTTCTGAAAGGAACCAGGTTCTCCTTCAGAAGACACTCCGGAATGTCATAGAATCCCAGGAATCCTGGGGTTTCTTCATCCTGAATCAATCATTCCCCGAGATAGATAAAAGGAGCGAAGCCATCACATCCTTCCTGCGCAGTTCTCAACCTCCTGATTTTGCTCACTTTCTATGGAAAAGTACTCTTCCGGCCAGGTTCAACTGGTATTCAAGCCTGGAGATACTCAATCCCAATGGAGAATTCCTCTCGCGATTTTCTCTGAATGTCCCGGAACTCTATAGAGTTGATTTTGACCTTCCGCTCAGCACAGTATGGTCAATCTCCTACTTAAGCATCCCCATAATAGGTGAAGAGAGAGATTTTCTGCTTGGTTACAAGGACTGGTTCGACGGCGAAGATCACCTGGGCAGAACGGTTCTCTACCTATCCATTGACTACGACATGCTCCCTTTTCTCTATTCAGCCAACCCTTATTTCGAACTCCTCAGAGTCACATCCATCCCTTCCCTGAACCGGCTCGAACTCGGATTTACCATCTTCGATCCCGACGGAAGGCTGTTCTTCAACCCGAACAACATCTCTTCGGGCATTCCTCCTGCAGTCCTGGAGAAAATTGACTCTCAAGATTCTCTCTGGTCGACTTTCAGTGACAAGAGGAAAGAATTCCTCTCATTCTATTTCAAAAAAAACGGCAGAATATACTCTCTTTTCCTAAGGAATAAGAACTTCTTCAACTATTGCACGGAATTCCTCAGACTTCTCTTTTTCTACCTGGCTATATCTCTTTTGCTGGTCATCATCCTCACTCTCGCCAGCGGGCATCGGATTAAAAGTCCATTCTGGTCATTCTCAAACCGGGTTTATATCTCTTTTGTCGCCATTGCCCTTATCCCTCTGTTTCTCTTCACCTTTTCTACACGAAGCTTCTTTGCCCGCATTTTTACCCAGCAGTTCACAGAAAAAGCAGAAATTCATGCTAATTTTGTCCAGCGAGTGATGGAAGACTTCATGCTCACCCAGCAGGAAGAAATGATCTCGCTGATCGCTCCGCCTGAAGACGTGGTGCTCGAGATAAGCTCTATCATCTCCAGTGATGTGAACCTCTATCAAGACGGCAGGATCATCTCCTCCAGCCGGCGAGAATTTTTTGACTACGGACTCCTCCCTGACCTGATAGATGGAGAAATCTATTACAAGATTCAGTATGAAAACAATCCTTACTACACACAGACCCAGAAGATCGGAGGTTACTCCTTCCACACCCTCACGACCTCTTACTCACTCGGCGACTCTCTCCTTCTCATTTCCCTTCCTTTTCCATTAGAACAGCAGGAGATATCCAAGGCGACTGAAGAGTTGATCGAATTTCTGTTCTTCATCTCGGTCTTCTTCATCGCTGTTGTCCTCGTTTTTGCCCGGGGGATCGGACACATGATCGTCACTCCGATAAGAAAGCTCCTTGTCGGAACAAAGGAAGTGAGCTCAGGAAACCTGGAAATAACCATCACCCATAAACCAGAGGACGAGATGAAAACACTCATCGACGGGTTCAACACGATGATCAAGAACCTGAAGAAGCACCAGCAGGAGCTGACGGATATGAGTAAAAAAGTCGCCTGGGCGGAGATGGCCAGGAAAGTCGCCCATGAAATCAAAAATCCCCTCACGCCCATCCAGCTTTCCGCAGAACACCTGCTCCGAGTCTATAAGGACAGAAAGAAAAATTTCGAACAGGCCCTTCAAGAATCCGCTTCGTATATCATCAAAGAAGTCGATAATCTGCGGAAAATAGCTCAGGAGTTTTTAGAAACATCCAAAGAAGCCGCCCTTCGGAAAGAGCCCTTCGACCTGAAAGAGCTCATCCAGGAGACCCTTGATCCTTATAAAAAGATGATCTCAGAACGCATCAAAATCAAGGAGAACTACCTGGGCCGAGATTTTCAATTCATCGGAGACAGAAGTAAAATAATGATCGTCTTAAGGAACCTCTTCATAAACGCCATCGAAGCCATCCCGGACAAAGGCGTGATAGAGATATCTACGCATGAAGAAAAGGACAGGATCAGGCTGGAAGTCAGGGATACGGGAATCGGGATCGGGAAAGGGATGCTGGACAGGATCTTCGAGCCTGACTTTTCGACAAAAGAAGTCGGCACAGGATTGGGGCTTCCTATCTGCAAAAAAATCGTAGAAGACCATGGGGGATCGATTCGAGTCTCCAGTCAGGAAAAGAAAGGAACTCAAATTCTGATAAACCTGCCCCGAAAGAAGTGAATCCTGCCTGTTATCGCTTTTTGAGCTGGCATTTTTCAAAATTTTGTGGAAAAATTATATGCCTCTCGAGTCGGGCAGAAATGAGGCATCGAGCTCCAAGAGTTCCTTCCCGTTAAGACTCGAGCCTAGAATCGCGAAGGAGTCTGAGGATGGCAAAAACTCTGGTCACCTACTTCAGCCAGACCGGAAACACGAAAAAAATCGCCGAGGCC
>JAOUKO010000338.1 GCA_029882525.1 Candidatus Aminicenantota bacterium
GTATTTGTGTGGATTTTACCATTTTTCGGGGTTAGGCTTCCATAACTTCACAATTTATTATTCGACTCTCCTTTTTTCTTAAAAAAATGCAATTACCACAAAAAAACAAAAAAAGGGGCCAGGCCCCTTTTTTCTGCCCTTTTTTCCGTTTGTTCTGCAAGTTACTGAAGCTATGGAAGCCTGACCCCGATGCAATAAACTCATGTTACGCCATATTTGACATTCTTAATCCCTGTGTATAACATTCCATTCCGATTCTATTAAGGCAGAATTCCTCAGTCACTTTGTCTTGAATCTCAAGGCACTCAGAATTCATGGGGAAGCTATCTTCTGAGAAACACCATCGGACAAGGGAAACTCCGCAGTAATAGGCAGCCATGAATCCTCTGACTATAGTATCCGTCATCCTGGGCAGCTATCTCATCGGGTCTGTGAATCCCGCATACTTCCTCGGCAGGATAATCAAAAAGATTGATATCCGCGAACACGGCACAAGAAACGCAGGAACTGTCAACGCCTTTAGAGTACTCGGGCTCGGCCCGGGCTTGATCACGGTTATCTTCGACATAACCAAAGGCCTGCTTATGATGTTTATCGCCTGCCTGCTTGGAGCCTCGCCCTTGATCATGCATCTGGCAGGAGCGGCTGCCGTCCTGGGACATGTCTTTCCCTTTTATCTCAAATTCAAGGGCGGACAGGGAGTCGCTACGGCCTGCGGAATACTGCTCTATTACCTTGTCCTCTTTTCCATCAAGGGATGGCTTCCCTGGGAAACCCTCCCCCTTCTGGTGCTCTGTGTGCTGTCCTTTATCTATATCTCCAGGATGGGAGAAATCGTGGGCACGGTTGTGCTTCCCTCCATAGCCGTACTTGCGCTCGTCTTTTCTCCCTTTCAAGTTCACCTTACCCTTCTCCTGTCAGTTATTGTCTACATCGTCTTTATCAATTGCCTGAATATACAGCAGCGAAAACTGCTCGGCTCCCCAAAAAAAAGCGGGGAAAAACTCAACTGGCGTCTCTATCTCAGGCCTCTGGCCGTTCTTTTTATCCTCAACTACCTTAAGACAGATAAGAAAGAGGCGCTGATCCTGATCGGAGGCGTAGTCCTCTTTTTCCTTGCTCTTGACCTGGTAAGGCTCATCTCTAAAAAGATCAACGTCTTCTTTTTCAAAGACATCAAGGATCTCTATAAACCAAAAGAATACAGGAAATTCTCTTCGATAACACTCTTCCTTGTGGCCAGTTTTATAACGGTTCTGGTGTTCGATAAAGCCACCGCGGTTCTGGCTGTTTCCTATCTCGTATTCGGCGATTTCTTCAGCAAATTCTTCGGAATTCACTTCGGCCGGACCAGGCTTTTTAATAAATCACTGGAAGGCAGCCTGGCCCATCTCAACGCCTGCTTCATCTCCGGCTACATATTTCTTCATTTTGTTCCTCTTCCTATCCCGGCTTATTTAATAGGCGTTTTCGTGGCTTCCATCTCCGAGGTGCTGCCTCTTGGTGTGAATGATAACTTCAGTGTCCCCCTCCTGAGCGCTTCCAGCATGACCGTCTTCCTTTTCTTCTAGGCTAAATAAGCTGGAATTTCCGCTGACTGATTCAGAAATCATGGGAAGCATCCCTATTTCCGTGATGGCTAATTATGAAGGTATAATCTGTTAAGCGACGGTTCCCTTCCATCAGAAGCCCATGGTGGAGGGTGGGAGGGTCTTGGCTTGGATGGAAGGGAACCGTCGCTGCACTTCTCAACTCATATCAAGGTAGTAATTCGTATCATCCTCTATTGAGCGGACCTGGATGCCGCCCCCGAGCCCCCGTAGCGGAGGGGGGACCCGTCGGCTTATCCGACCGGGGGGAACCGACGGGACAGGTTCCCTCGGGGTCCGGGGGCTGAGGGCGGCATCCAGGCCGCACAGAGATTGTAATCTTATTTACTGTGTTTACATTAGACCAGATGGTTTCCTCATCACGGAAATAGAGATCCTAACGAAATCATGGAATTTATTGATTTTAAAGAGGCTTTGTGTTAATAGAGAAGAGAAATAAATTAGGAGGTATCTTATGGCTTATAAAGTCGGAATAAACGGATTTGGCCGCATAGGAAGGAACTTTTTCCGTGCTTCCTACCAGGATCCGGATATCGAGATCGTAGCTGCCAACGACATCACCGATGCCAAGACTCTGGCTCACCTGTTGAAATACGATTCCGTGCTCGGGATTCTGGATGCGGATATAAAAGCCACTGAAAAGGCCATCATCGTCAACGGCAAAGAACTCAAAGTCCTGGCAGAGAAAGACCCGGGCAACCTGCCCTGGAAAGACCTGGGCGTGTCTGTTGTCATCGAATCAACCGGGCTTTTCAGGAAAAAACAGGACGCCCTCAAGCACATCGAACAGGGAGGAGCGGAGAAAGTCATCATCTCTGCCCCGGCCACAGAACCTGATGTGACCCTTGTCCTCGGCGTCAACGAAAAGACCTATGACCACAATAAGCACCACATCATTTCCAATGCGTCCTGCACAACTAACTGTTTGGCTCCAGTGGTCAAAGTTCTCCACGATGAATTTGGAGTCGAGAAGGGATTCATGACCACGATTCACGCCTACACCAGTGACCAGAGACTGCTCGACGCCCCGCATAAGGACCTCCGCCGAGCCCGAGCGGCTGCTGTCTCTCAAATCCCCACCACAACCGGAGCAGCCAAGGCTGTGGGTCTCGTCATTCCTGAGCTCAAGGGCAAAATCGACGGCATCGCCATACGAGTTCCGACTGCTAATGTCTCTTTGGTTGATCTCGTAGCTCTATTAAAGAAGAATGCCACAGCAGAGCAGGCCAACGCCGCCTTCAAGAAAGCCGCCCAAGGGAAGCTCAAGGGAATCCTCCAGTTCACAGACGAGCCTCTGGTATCAGTGGATTTCATGGCCAATCCTCACTCGGCTATCGTGGACAGCGAGTACACCCGGATCATCGATGAGAATCTGATCAAAGTCCTTGCCTGGTACGACAACGAATGGGGCTATTCCTGCCGCCTGAGAGACCTGATCAAGTACATGTACAAGTAACAAGAACCATGTTTTCCCTCAAGGACTTAAACAGCAAAGGAAAAAGAGTCTTTCTCCGGGTTGACTTCAACGTTCCCCTGGACGACAGCGGCGGCATCC
>JAOUKO010000337.1 GCA_029882525.1 Candidatus Aminicenantota bacterium
GACCGTTTCCACATCTCGCCCGAAGGACGGTTCGTCGTTTTTTACAGGGACAGGCACTGGTATCTCCTCGATGGAAAGACGGGGGCCGAGAGAAACCTGACCGAAAAGCTCGAGGTTCCCTTTTATAACGAAGACCATGACTATCCGTCCAAAGTGCCCAGCTACGGGTATGCGGGCTGGGTGAAAGACGATAAGGCAGTCTTGCTCTACGACAAGTACGATATCTGGCAGTTTTCCACTCAGACGGGTCAGGCCTTGAACATCACCGCCGGAAGGGGAAGAAAGGACGGCATCATTTTTCGACTGATCCGCCTGGACCCGGAAAAAGACTTTTTTGATGAAAAAGAGAAGCTCCTTGTCTCCGCTTACCACGACCTTGAGAAGCACTACGGTTTTTTTGAGAGCAGGGTGGGGAGCGCTGGAGTGAAGAGGCTTCTGGAGGAGAAGAGGAGATTCGACTTTCTGGCCAAGGCCAAAAATGCTGATGTTTTGATGTACACCAGGGAAAGTTACGAGGAATATCCGGATATCTGGATTAGCGACATGGCATTCGCTTCGCCAGAGAAAGTCACTGACGTCAACCCCCAGGTCAGCGAGTTCGCCTGGGGGAGCGCTGAGCTGGTGGAATGGAAAAGCCTTGACGGCATTCCGCTCCAGGGAGTTCTCATCAAGCCTGGAAATTACGAGCAGGGCAAAAGATACCCGGTGATCGTCTATTTTTACCGGTTTTTCTCCCAGCGGCTTCATGAATTCAACCAGGTGGTGGTCAACCACCGTCCCTGCTTTCCCTTCTATGCCAGCAACGGCTATGCCCTGTTCCTCCCGGATATCCGCTTCGAGGTGGGGCGTCCGGGCTTTGCGGCGACGAAATGCCTCGTCCCGGGTGTCCAGAAGCTGATTGACATGGGGATTGCCGATCCTGGTGCCATCGGCCTCCACGGGCATTCCTGGAGCGGCTACCAGACAGCCTTCATCATCACCCAGACGGATATTTTCACCTGCGCCATAGCCGGAGCTCCTGTCTCCAACATGACCAGCGCTTACAGCGGAATCCGCTGGGGCACAGGCCTGGCGCGGCAGTTCCAGTACGAGAAGGATCAGAGCCGGATCGGAGGCAGCCTCTGGGAGTACCCTGAACGTTATATCGAGAACTCTCCGGTTTTCTTCGCGGACAGGATTAACACGCCTCTGCTCATCGAGTTCGGCGACGAAGACGGGGCTGTTCCCTGGTACCAGGGAATCGAGCTTTATTTGGCCATGCGCCGCTTTGGAAAAGATTGCGTCTTTCTCCAATACCGGGGCGAGCCTCATCATCTACAGAAATACGCCAACAAACTGGATTATTCCATCAAGATGAAGGAGTACTTTGACCATTATCTCAAAGGTCTGCCTGCTCCTGAATGGATCAAGAAGGGCGTTCCCTTTCGCGGCAAATAAATAAGGGCACTTATCAGTTTGCGATTAAAATGATATAAATAAGCATTGATGCCCAAGGAAATACACCTGGAATTTATTCCGAATTTTGAAATTTGAGAGAAAGGAGGAATGCGATGAAGCAATCACATCTTAAGAACAAAGTTTTATTCACCGTTGTCTTGTTCTTGATCTCTCTTGCCTTTGTTGCTCAGATGCTTCCAGCCCAGGAGAAGCTGCCTGAGATCAAATTCGAGAAGTACCAGCTCCCCAACGGACTGGATGTCATCCTCCATGTGGACCGCTCAATACCTATGGTTTCTGTGAATGTCTGGTATCACGTCGGCTCCAAGAACGAAAAAAAGGGAAGAACAGGTTTTGCTCACCTCTTCGAGCACCTGATGTTCGAAGGCTCGGAGCACATCTCCAGTTTTGACGAGCCCATGGAGAAAATCGGCGGGACGAACAACGGTTCCACCAGTACCGACAGGACGAATTACTGGGAAAACCTGCCCAGCAATTACCTGGAGATGGGACTCTGGCTCGAGGCTGACCGAATGGGATTTTTGCTGCCCACTATGGACCAGAAAAAGCTGGATACTCAGCGCGGCGTGGTTCAGAACGAAAAGAGGCAGGGAGTGGACAATCAGCCCTACGGACGTGCAGACGAGATCCTGATGAAGATGCTGTATCCGCCCGAACATCCGTATTCCTGGGATGTTATCGGAAGTATGGAAGACCTTTCCGCAGCAGCTCTTGAAGACGTAATAGAATTTTTTAAACAGAATTACACACCCAGCAACGCCTCGCTCTGCATTGCCGGTGATTTCGACCCGGCTCTGGCCAAAAAGCTTGTGGAAAAGCATTTCGGTTCTATCCCCCCCGGACCTCCTGTCGAGAAGCTCAAAAAATGGATGCCGAAGCTCGAGGGTGTTAGGCGGGCTGTGGTCACGGATAAAATAGAGCTGCCGCGGGTCTACATGGCCTGGCATACGCCTGCTTATTTCGACGAGGGCGATGCGGAATTGGACATCCTGGCCGATGTCCTGTCTTCCGGCAAGAATTCACGGCTGTATAAATCTCTTGTCTACGAGAAGGAGATCGCCCAGGATGTATCCGCCTTCCAGTATTCTAAAGAACTGGGCAGCACCTTCCATGTAACCGTCACCGCACGGAAGGACCACACGCTCGAAGAAATCGAGAAAGCCGTCGATGCTGAACTGGCCAGGATCTTTAAAGAGGGCATAACCGCTGAAGAGCTGGAGCAGGCCAAAGTGGCCACAGAAGCCTCGTTCATCCGCAGCCTGGAGCGGGTGGGAGGTTTCGGAGGCAAAGCGGACAGCCTGAATGAGTACAACGTTTATCTTGGCGACCCGGGCAAGTTCCAGTGGGACCTGGACCGCTACGGGAAGGTAACAGCCGCTGATGTCCTCGAATATGCCATAAAATATCTCGACCTTGACAAGCGAGTGATTGTCCATTTTCTGCCGCAGGGTGACCTGACTGCCGCTCAGAGCGAGTTCGATCGGACAAAGGAACCCCCCCCATTGCCCGAGCCCTCGTTTTCTCCTCCTGAGATTCAGACGGCATCCTTATCCAACGGATTAGAGCTGTACCTGGTCGAGAACCATAAACTTCCTCTGCTGCAGGTTATCCTTGTGCTGAAAAGCGGTTGGGCTTCTGACCCGGTGGACAGACCAGGCGCGGCATCCCTGACCGCAGACCTCATGGACGAAGGGACGAAATCCAGGA
>JAOUKO010000339.1 GCA_029882525.1 Candidatus Aminicenantota bacterium
TATGGGTCTGGGAGGGCTTGTCGAATTCTTCACCAACTCAAGCGGCCTCCAATTCATCAAACCTTACTACCAGAAAGTCTTTCAAATTCCAGGTCTCTCCCGAATCACGTATCTTGATAAAGACAATGTTGAAATGGCGAAAACAGGCTCGATCAAAGGCAGGATGTTCATCGAAACACCCGCAGCAAACGCAGCCATGACAGGAGTCGGGTACATCATCGGACCCAAACTGGCAGCACTCACGTTTTCCGGCGGAGTGCTGGGATGGCTTTTTCTGATGCCGATTCTTCTTTTTATCAGCGGAGACCTGGGTGAAATCGTCACAAACTTTGACGGTAACTGGACAGCTGTGGCCGTATCCGCTTACAACTCCCAGATCAAACCGATCGCAGTCGGAGCCATGCTGGTCGGCGCTTTTTACACGCTCTTCAAGATGAGAAAAAACCTGACAACCGGAATCGGCCGATCCTTTGCTGATGTCAAGGCAGTCAAATCAGGAGGTCGACCCGAGACGATTCGAACGGATAAAGACCTGCCTTTCCCTTCGATCATAATCGCCGTCATAGCTCTGATCATCCCTATGGTCTTTCTTTACAACGTCTTCACCAAAAACATTGGCTCTTCTCTTGTGGCAGCCCTGGTCATGATCGTCATGTCCCTTCTCTTCGCAGCCGTGGCCGGTTACCTTGTGGGTATCATCGGCTCCTCTTCCAACCCGATTTCCGGTCTCACCCTGACCTCTTTGCTCATCGCTTCCTTGATGATGGTGCTCATGGGGCAGAAAGGAGCACCGGGAATCGCCGCTGTGATAGGAGTAGCAGCGATCGTCTGCTGTGTGGCTGGCGTAGCCGGAGATATGATCCAGGACTGGAAGGTCGGACATATTCTTGGCGGGACTCCCTGGCGTATGCAGATAGGCGGGATGATCGGTGTCGTCGCTGCAGCCCTCACATTAACTTTCGCCCTCCAGCTTTTTCACAGCACTAAAGGCATCGGGAGTGACGCTCTTCCAGCTCCCCAGGCTAATTTGATGGCCATGATGGCTCAGGGGATAGTCGGAGGAGAGATGGCCTGGCCGTTGGTCGTTGCAGGAATGCTCATGGGCATTGGTCTCATCCTTATTGGGTCGCCATCCCCGATGATCATCGCAGTGGGAATGTATCTCCCCTTTCGAGCCACTGCCTGCATTTTCTTCGGAGGCGTCATAAAATATTTTCTGGATAGAGCTGTTACCAAGAAAAAGACAACGGCCAAAGGAAAAGAGATAGTGGAGAACATAGGACTTCTTCTGGCTTCAGGATTGATTGCGGGACAGGCGCTCATGGGTATCGTCACCTCAGGTATAGAAGCCTTAAAAGAGAAAATAAGGCTCCCGGAGGTCTGGGGCATTGCTTGGCTAGGTCTTTTGATCTTCTTGTTGCTCGGGTTCATTCTGATATATTTCCCTTACAGGAAAATGGTCGCTGCTGGCGAATATGGCACCTCATCTGAAGAGTAGTTAAGCCAGGCAGAACTTTAAATACACACTGAATTCACTCGATTGTGAAAAAGCAAGGAGTCAAAAAAACCGAGATCAACCTTCTGGACCTTGTTCCTGTAAAAAATATCCGATGGGAAAAAACGGAAGACGGATTGGTCGTCCTCCTTAAGCCCAAGTTCCAGCACCCTTTTTTTAAGAAACGCCTGCTTCCCCGTCTGAAAAGGCCGTATTTCAAAGTCAAGCTCGATGCCGTGGGCAGCTTCGTCTGGGAGCAGTGCGACGGAAAGCAGACAGTTCAAGAAGTCGCTCAGAATTTAAAGGAAAGATTCGGTAAGGAAGTCGAGCCTCTTTATGACCGGATAGCCCTGTTTCTCCAGAGCCTTGAAAAAAACCGTTTCATTTATTATGAAGGATTCAAAACCTGAATCGAGAAGAGCGATCGCAATTCCTCTCTTCACCGGGAAGGCTCAATCAACTCAATTTTTGCGATTGAATAAAAGGATCATTTCTTTTAGAATAAAAACTCAGGAAATCAGAGAAAAATGCCGGTGCTCGAAATTATCAGATACGGCAACCCCATCCTCACCAAGAGGGCCAAAGAAATAAAGAATATCGATGAAGATATCGATGAGCTCGCCCGAAACATGGTCCTCACCATGCATTCGGCTCCTGGGATAGGGCTTGCAGCGCCTCAAATCAACCAGAGCAAAAGACTCATAACCGTCGACATATCAGTCGGCGAGAAAATCGAAGACCTGATCATCCTCGTCAACCCGGAGCTTATCAGTCAGGAAGGAGAGGTCATTCTCGAAGAAGGATGCCTGTCAGTGCCGGAAATCAATGAAAAAGTCGCTCGACCTGCTCGAGTTGTCATTAAGGGATACGATTTGAAAGGAAATGAAAAAGTCATTGAAGCAGAAGGCACTCTTGCCAGGGTTTTCTGTCACGAAATCGACCATATCAACGGCAAGCTGTTCATAGACAGACTGTCCCCGCTCAAAAAAAACCTGATCAAAAAGAAACTCAAGAAAAGGATTCAAACAGGCATGATTTGATGAAGGTCGTCTTTTTTGGCAGCCCCTCCTCAGCTCTTCCTTCCTTGAAAAAAATACTGGAATCAGGTCACAGTGTCGAGCTGATCATCACTCAACCGGATAAGCCGACAGGAAGAGGGAAAAAGCTCCTTCCCTGCCCGGTCAAACAGATGGCTCTTGATCTGAATATCCCCGTCTCCCAACCCTTAAAGATCAGGAAGGATGATGCCACGCTTGAAAAATTAATAAAAATCCAACCTGACCTTATTGTGGTTGTGGCTTATGGTCAGATCATTCCTGCCTCGATCATCTATCTGCCCAAGCATAATTCATTGAACGTCCACTTCTCTCTCCTTCCCCGATACAGAGGAGCCTCACCAGTCCAGCGGGCACTCTTAAACGGCGAAGAAAGAACCGGGATAACCATTTTTGAGCTCAACGAAAAAATGGACGAGGGAGATGTACTTGCTCAGGAGGAGACGGAAATCTTGCCTGAAGAAAACGCAGCTGAGCTGGAAGACAGGCTGGCGCAGCTGGGCGCGGATCTCCTGATCAACACCATTGACCGGATCGAGAGCCAGAAGCCCCAGAAGCAAGACCATTCCCAGGCCTCCTATGCCCCTAAACTCAAAAAAGAAGACGGAAAGATC
>JAOUKO010000064.1 GCA_029882525.1 Candidatus Aminicenantota bacterium
AGATAGTCGACTCCTTCCTTCTCCAGGATTTCGGTATCCCTGTGAATATCTCTCGGGTAGTCTTTGAAATCCTCTTTCGGCCCGAACTGGGTCGGGTTGACGAATATACTGACAACGGTCACATCTGCTTTTTTCAGGGACTCCCGCACCAGACTCAGGTGGCCTTGATGGAGAAAGCCCATGGTGGGGACAAAACCGATCGTCTTTCCCCGGGACTTCTCCCTGTTCACGACATCCTGCATCTCAACTGCTTTACTGATCGTTCTCATGGCCTGTGCTGATCCCTCAATTATCCTGCTCTCTATTAATCCTCTTAGATATTCACCCTATTTCTTTTTCTTACCTGAGGTTGCGGTTTCTTTTTGGGTTATCTTCTGAAGCTGTTCCGGCTGGAGATGATAGGAGTGATTATCATCAGGAAACTTCCCTTTTCTCACGTCATCGGTATACTTCCCGACCGCCCCGCTGATGAGCTCATGGATATCAGCGTATTTCCCCACGAATTTGGGCAGATACCCGTTGGAGAAGCCCACCAGGTCATGGAAAACGAGTATCTGACCGTCGCAGTACGGGCCCGCGCCGATCCCGATGGTGGGGATCTTCAGCTTCTCGGTGACGAGCCTGGCCAGCTCCAGGGGAATGCACTCCAGGATAACAGAAAAAACACCGGCCTTCTCCAGGTTCAGGGCATCCTGGATGATCTTCTCCGCCTCATCGGCTTCCTTTCCTTTTACTCTGAACTGGCCGAAATGCCGGATGGATTGAGGGGTCAATCCGACATGTCCCATGACCGGGATTTCGGCTTCGATAAGAGCTTCGATCAACTTCAGCCTCCTCCTGGAAGCCCCCTCAATTTTCACTGCGTGGGCGCCGGCTTCCTTCAGGAAGAGAGAAGCGTTATAGATTGATTCTTCATCGGAAAGGTGGAAGGAGAAATAAGGCATGTCCCCCACCACCAGAGCTCTCTTTGCAGCCCGCACGACCGGCTTGGTGTGATGAATCATCTCCTCCATGCTCACAGGAAGGGTGTTCTCATACCCCAAAACCACCATTCCCAGTGAATCCCCGACCAGGATCAGGTCAATCCCGCACGCATCCACGATCTTGGCCACGGGAAAGTCATAGGCGGTGAGGGCGACTATTTTCTCTTTTTTCTCTTTCTTGGCCTGGAGGTAGGGAATGGTTACCTTCTGGATTTTTTCATCAGGCATGTCCAATCCTTTCTCCCCATCCCGTCTCTGATACCGGGATTGAGGTAAAGTCTATTTAAAAACAGATGTATTCTAATGAAGCGTCTTCGACCTATCTCAATTTCTTCGAACTTTTATTCTCTTTGCCCAAGGGAACATAGTAAAGAGGACTCTTCTTCATCTGTTTGATCTTCTCTATCAAATCCATTATATCCTCTTCCCTGTCAAAATCCAAGTCATCTGCTTTGACCACCAGAAGCGGTGTGGCCTGGTAATTGAAGAAGAAATAATCATAGGCTTCAAGAATGTCCCCTAAATACTTATCAGAAATATTCTTCTCAAGCGGGCTTCCTTTGAGAGCGATCCTTTTCTGGAGCGTGGGAAGGGAGAGTTGGAGGTAGATGGCCAGGTCGGGTTTGGCCACTCTTTCTGAAAGGATGCTGTATATTCTCTCATAGACGATGAGCTCGTCATCGGCGAGAGTCTGGTAGGCGTATATCTTGTCCTTCTCGAATAAATAGTCGCAGATGATCCTCTCTTCGAACAAATCCCTTTGCATGAGGCGCATCTGCTGGTGGTACCGGCTCACCAGAAAGACCAGCTGGGTGAGGAAGGCAGCTCCCTCCTTCTCGTTGTAAAAATCCCTGAGATACGGGTTCTCGACGCTGTCCAGGACGACTTTGCCCCCGATCTTCTCCGCCAGCCTGTCGGCCAATTTGTGCTTTCCGGACTTAAAGACACCTTCGATGGCAATGTGTTTGAAGATGACCTGTTCCTTATCCGTCATGATTCAAGTTTCGTGTATCGCGCTGATGCGAACTCAAGAAGTCTAAAAAATAACGGATATCAAGGGATAAGTCAATGAAATAGTCTTGGGGTCAGCCTGGCCCTGGTCAGCTCTTTTTCTTTGATTCTCCCTTAACCGGGACGATGATCCAGGCAATAATATAAAACACCAACATCGGCAGCAAGGCAGTGAGCAGAGTCAGGGCCACGAACAGAAGCCGGACGAGGTTCAGGTCAAGGTCAAAATATTCCGCCAGTCCCGCACAGACGCCCCCTATCATTTTATCCGCCTGGGAACGGTAGAGCTTTTTTGCCATTTTATTCTCTCCTCTGCAGAATCATTCTTCCTCTGGATGACCCTCAATAGAAGATACGAACGGAGGATGAGAAAGTTTCAGTTTCAATAAGGCTCAGCTTATTTCGAGCCTTCGGCCTGCTCTCCTCTCTTCCGAATGTACTCCACCAGCTCTTTGATAAGATCATGGGGATTCTCGATACCGTCTTCACGCAGGAGCTCCCCCAGCGTGCACCACAGGGGCTCACCGCATCTTATGCAGCGGACCCCGCGGCGGGACAGGAAACTCACCGCTTGTGGATAACGTTCGACAAGCTCTTCAATAGATGTATCCAGCGAAATATCAATCCCCATCAATCCCCGAATTTTATGCCCTGAGCCAAGGGAAGTTCCTTGGACCAGTTTATGGTGTTGGTCTGGCGGCGCATGTACCCTTTCCAGGCGTCCGAGCCGGATTCTCTGCCGCCGCCGGTCTCCTTTTCACCGCCAAAGGCGCCGCCGATCTCTGCTCCGGATGTTCCGATGTTGACGTTAGCGATCCCACAGTCCGAACCCTCATGGGAGAGGAATTTCTCTGCTGTAAGCAGGTTCGTGGTGAAGATGGCGCTGGAAAGTCCCTGGGGAACCTCGTTATGGAGCCTTATCGCCTCCTCGACGTCTTCGTATTCCATAAGATAGAGGATAGGCGCAAAAGTCTCATTATGGACGATCTTCGTCTGAGAGGGCATCTTCACGATTGTCGGCTCGACAAACTGCTCGCCCAGATCCTCCAGACGATGGCCGCCGCAGATGACTTCTCCGCCCTGCTCTCTGGCAGTCTCCAGGGCTGCCATCATGTCCTCGACCGCTGCCTGGGTCACCAGCGGCCCCATAAGTGTCCCTTCCTCCATCGGGTTTCCGATCTTCACCTGTTCATAGGCTTTGATGATCCTGTCGGTCAATTCCTTGGCGACCGACTTGTGCACGATAATCCGACGGGTGGAAGTGCAGCGCTGACCAGCGGTTCCAACAGCTCCGAAGAGAATGGTCCGCACAGCCATTTCCAAATCCGCATCCCCGGCGACGATGATGGCGTTATTCCCTCCTAACTCCAGGATCGTCCTCCCGAAACGCCGGGCCACAGCTTCGGATACCCGGCGGCCCATCTGAGTCGATCCGGTGAAAGAGATAAGGGGAAGCCGCTCGTCGTTGATCATCCGCTCCCCGACCACAGCGCCACGGCCGATAGCCAGGTTGAATATACCTTGAAGCCCGTGGTCGGCCATGACCGCGTTGCAGATATGCTGGACAGCGATGGCCGTTAAAGGCGTATCAGAGGATGGCTTCCAGACAGTCGTATCCCCGCAGGCAGCGGCAATGGCCGCATTCCACGACCAGACGGCCACGGGAAAATTGAAGGCGGAGATCACTCCTATAGCTCCCAGCGGATGCCACTGCTCGAACATCCGGTGGGCGGGGCGTTCGGAATGCATGGCCAGGCCGTAGAGCTGACGGGAAAGTCCCACAGCGAAATCACAGATGTCGATCATCTCCTGGACTTCTCCCACGCCTTCCGCTCTGATCTTCCCCATCTCCAGAGTAACCAATTCACCTAGCGGTTCCTTGTACTCTCTCAGAGCCTGCCCCAGGTCCCGGACAACCTGTCCGCGCTTCGGCGCCGGAGTCATGCGCCAGGTCTTAAAGGCGTGGACAGCCTGCTTGATGACCTGTTCGTAAGTCTTATCCGTGGCCTGGATGACCTTGGCGATGGGCTCTCCTGAGGAGGGATCATAAGAAACAAGCTCCTTACCCTCAGGGTCCTCATACCAGGCGCCTTGACCAGAGCAGGCGCCGGCATTCACTTCTTTGATATTCAGCTTCTTCAGTATGCCTTTCATCTGTATCTCCTCTTTTCTATTTTTCCTTCAAGAACGGATATCGGTAATCCTTGGGAGGATTCAGGTTTTCTTTTACAGCCCGGGCGCTCGCCCAGCGCAGGAGGTTGAGGTAGGACCCGGCTTTATCGTTGGTTCCTGAGCCTCTGGCTCCCCCGAAAGGCTGCTGGCTCACGACGGCTCCGGTAGGCTTATCGTTGATGTAGAAGTTACCGGCCGCGTGACGGAGGGCAACGAATGCCTCATTGACAGCAGCCCGGTCGGTGGCGAAGACAGCCCCTGTCAGGCCGTAAGGCGAGGTGGTATCGCAGAGTTTCAGCGTTTCTTTATACTTGGCTTCAGGGTAAACATGGATGGTCAGCACCGGCCCGAATATCTCCTCCTCCATCAGCCTGTGCCTTGGGTCCTTGGCCACGACCAGGGTGGGCTCGATGAAATAACCCCTGGAATCGTCATATTTTCCGCCAGCGATGATATCCGCATCCTTGGATTTTTTCGCGTACTCGATGTATTCCACGATGCTGTCAAAAGCGGCCTTGTCGATGACAGCGCCGATGAAATTGGTGAAATCGGCCACATCACCCATCTTGATGGTCTTGATCTCGTCCAGCAGGCCTTTCTTGATGACCGGCCAGAGGTTGTCGGGGATATAGGCGCGGCTGGCTGCAGAGCATTTCTGACCCTGGTACTCGAAAGCTCCCCGGATGAGCGCCGTGACCACTGCCTCGGAATCAGCGGAGGCGTGGACAAAGACAAAATCCTTTCCACCGGTCTCTCCTACGATCCGGGGATAGCTCTTGTACTTCATCAGGTTGGCACCGATGGTCTTCCACATTCCCTGAAAGACTGATGTGCTTCCGGTGAAATGCACACCTGCCAATTCACGCTTCTCTAAAACCGGGTCTCCGATATACCGGCCAGGACCGGGAATGAAGTTGATCACTCCATCCGGAAGCCCGGCCTCCTTCCACAACAGCATGAGAAAGTAGGCTGAGTAGACTGCTGAAGAGGCAGGTTTCCACAAGACCGTGTTTCCCATCATGGCCGGCGAGGTCGGCAGGTTCCCGGCGATCGACGTGAAATTGAAAGGAGTTACGGCAAAGACAAATCCCTCCAGCGCCCGGTACTCCATGTAGTTCCAGGTAGCTGCAGCAGAGTCCGGCTGCTGGGCATAGATCTGACTCATGTAATAGGGATTGAAGCGGTAAAAATCGATCAGCTCGCAGGCGGCATCAATCTCTGCCTGGTGAGCCGTCTTGGACTGCCCGAGCATGGTGGCAGCATTCAGGATGTAGCGGTATTTCGTGGCCAGGAGTTCTGCGGCGCGGAGAAATATGGAGGCTCGTGACACCCAGCCCATCTCCGACCACTCCTTCCAGGCTTTTCCCGCTTCCTTGACCGCCAAGTCCAATTCTTTCGGTCCAGCCTTATGATAGCGTCCTAGAAGATGCTTATGTTCATGAGGACAGCAGCAATCCGCCAGCTCTCCGGAGCAGACCTCTTTTCCTCCGATAATCAAAGGAATCTCGACCTCTTCGTTCAACATCTTTTTCAACTGTTTTTTCAGAGCCTCTTTCTCCGGCGTGCCCGGAGCATAGCTGTATACCGGCTCGTTGTAAGGGACAGGTACTTTTATGATGCCGTTCATCTCAATGTCCTCCTTTTTTTATTAAAGTATAAAATATTTAAGGTGCGCACTATCCTCTCAGGGGCAACTCGACTATCTTCAGTGTTTCCTGGAGCTTCAAAAGGATTCAGTGCGAAAAGATGAACTACTAATATATTACTTTATTCCGCGCAGTTCAAGAATCTCCTCAAAGACGCAAGCCTCTCTATTTCCTTGATGAGGGAAACATCTGACCTAATGGAGAAGTGTGGCCACAGTTCCTCTCCATCCGAAGCCCATGATGGAGGGGAACCGGCGCTGTGACAGATCACACCTCCATTACTAACAATCAGGGAAATAGAAATCTTTCTCTCAAAGACCGAGGTCCTGGTCGATGCCCTGCATGGCTTCCAGACAGATGGAGATGAACTCATCCAGTTCCAAAGGGATATTCCGGCACTGCTCAATCTCTTCTCTCCGCGCTCCTCTGGCAAAGCTTTTCTCTTTATACCGCCTCTTCACGAAGTCAAGGTCCACCTCTTTAAGCTTCTTGCTCGGATGCATCAGAGTGGCCGCAATGATCAGACCGGTCAAGGGGTCGATGGAATAAATGGACCAGTCCATCTCATTCTCACAGGAGACCTGAGCAGCATGAGCCTGAACAGCATGAATGATATCCGCGTCAATCCCGTGTTCTTCCAGAATCTTAACCGTCTCCGTGGTGTGGAGCTCAGGGCTTTTCTCAGTGATCTCATAGTCCAGGTCATGGAGAATCCCTGCCAATCCCCATCTCTCCTCATCCTGATTCAGCCGCCTGGCGACCGCCTTCATGCAGGCTTCAACAGCCAGCGAATGCTTGACAAGATTCTTATTCTTGAGATGCTCCTTAACCAGTTCCAAAGCTTCTTCTCTATCCATGAGCATTTCTCCTTTCTCAATATTATTTTTATGATATGGAATCATTTTCAACTTTGAAAGGAATCTCGGCTGATGCACTCTCTTTCCCATCCGTCACTCTGACTCCGATCACATATTCTCCTGCCTTTTCCGGAAACCAGACCCATGATTCCTTCTCGGATCTCTCCTGGACGATTTCCTCCTCATCACCCTTTTTTAGATAAAACTCGTATTGCGGCAGATAGAACCCTCTGGCGGATGCAGCGAAAGCAATCTCCTCCCCTACCTTCTGCGGGGAATTCTTCGACGGCTTCAGGGATACCCCGATTATCTTTCTCAAAAAGAGAAGCCTTCCTTCTTCCTTCTGATCATCGTAAATATTGATGAGAAGATAGGGATTGAGCCACACAGGGTTGGACCTCAACTCTTGTCTGGCGTCAAATTCCCCGACTTTTTTTCCTGTTTCGATATCGAAGCCTGTTACAACAGAGGAAAGAGACGAGACCACTACCCGCCCTCCTGAGACTTCAAGATGATAATAACTCCGGGAGGGGATCATTCCCCACCAGAGAATATGGCCGTTCCGCCTGTTCAGACAGTAAAGCACATTGTTCCAGCAGAGAAAAAGAATCCTCTTCCCATCCGTCACCGCAGGAGTGAAAATCCTCCCCCCGGTCTTGACTTTCCATTTCCTTTTTAACTTCTTCAGGTTGAAACAATAAAAATAATGGTCATCCGACCCGAAATAGAGATATTTCTCTACGACCAAAGGAGAGGCCTGTATCTCACCCCCTACCTCGATCTTGCCGGAGAGGATCCCCTTTTCAGAGAGCAGGTACAGCTCATGGTCGTCGCAGCCAAAAATGATTTTTCCTTCTGTAAAAACAGGAGTGGACCTTATCGCTCCCTGGGCCTGGAATCTCCAGAGTTCCCTGCCGCTGGCTGGCTCAAGAGCCAGTATGATTCCCTTCTCCGTGCCAAAACAGGCGGTATCCCGGGCTTCGGCTACTCTGGATGTGATCTTATCCCCGACCTCTTTTTTCCAGAGCAGGCGTCCTTCTTTACTCAGGCAGTAGAGGATGCCGTTTTCATCATAAACGTAAAGATTTTGAACACCGAGTGAAGGAGGACTCATCAGGCTTGGAGAGACTTCGGATTTCCACAGAATCGCCCGTTTCACAGAGTCAAGGCAATAAACCAGCCCCTTGTTAGTCGAGAGATAAAGCCTGTCTCCATCCCTCCCCACCAGGTCGATGACCTTGCCCTGATAAACGACCTGTCCGTCTCTGGCTATAGGGAAAAAGACGCCAGAGGGATAGGGCCGGGGTTTTTCCCTGAAAATAGAACAGGAGCTGAGAAAAAAGAGTATCAGTGTCAGGACGATGAGTCTTCTCATTCTCTTTAAAAGAAGCAATGGCAGCGCCTTTTTCTTTCCTCTCTCAATCTTTACATAAGAATTGGAGGCTGATATCATTCAAACGAGAGAGAATAATGATTAACTACATTATGCTCTATAAAATACGGAAAAAAGTCAAAAAAATTTTGAAGGAAAAAATCTCCGATGGTGAACTCGAAACGACCCCGACTTCCTGTCTCGGCTGCGTGGCCGACGAAATAAGCTGGGAAATTTATTATTTATTAAAAGAAAGCAAGAGCGAAAAGAGTTAATCATTAAATTGGAACAAGGGGTTTTTTTATCACAATCCAGCCTGCTTTCTTGCCGCGCGTCGCTCGCTACGACCCTCTAAGACTGTCAACGGATTATGGAGCTCGTGAACTGGCCTCCTTTATTCACTCTATAATTTCTCTTCTTTTTCTTTTCCTGCTCGATTCTTGTTCTCAGTCTTTTCTTTTCTGATCCTGGCTTTGACCGAATTCCACCAGTCTATTCTTTTCTTGATGTCCTTTTCCAGGCCCAGGTCTCCGGGTTCATAATATTTTCTTCCCTTCATTTTCTCAGGAAAGGTCTCCATATCCGTTGTCGAGTGGGCAAAATCGTGGGCATAGGCATAATCCTTTCCGTACCCGACATCCTTCATCAGGCTGGTCACAGGGTTCCTCAAGTGAAGGGGAACCGGTTCAAACGGGCTGGCCTCGACATCCTTCATGGCTTTGCTGAAAGCCGCGTAGGCCCGATTGCTCTTCGGCGCTGAAGCCAGGTAAATGACCGCCTCGGCGAGAGCCAGCTCGCCTTCAGGAGAGCCGATGAAATCATAGGCCTCTTTGGCGTTGAGGGCGATAGTCAGTGCTCGGGGGTCAGCCAGCCCGATGTCTTCTGAGGCAAACCTCACCAGCCTCCGGACGATGTAAAGCGGGTCTTCTCCGGCAGCGATCATCCGGGCCAGCCAGTAAAGAGAAGCATCCACGTCGCTGTTCCTCAGGCTTTTATGAAGGGCCGAGATCAAGTTGAAATGTTCCTCCCCCTTTTTATCGTAGAGAAGGATCCTCTTCTGCAGGGCTTCTTTGATTTCCTTGGTTGCGATCTTCTTACCCTTGACCAGGCTGGAAGCAATCTCGAGAGTATTCAGGGCTCGACGGGCGTCACCGTTGGCGTAATCAATGATCATCCGCAGAGCCTGGTCATCCAGCTTGAGACGCATCTTTCCCAACCCTTTCTCCTCATCGGATAAGGCCTCATCGATGATCCGGGTCAGGGTTTCATTTGAAAGGGGATTGAGGACCAGGACCTTCATCCGGGAAAGAAGTGGAGCGATGACTTCGAAGGAGGGATTCTCGGTCGTCGAGCCAAAAAGAATGATATCTCCTTTCTCCACGTAGGGCAGGAACGCGCCCTGCTGGGCCTTGTTGAAGCGATGGATCTCATCGATAAAGATGACCGTAGGCTGCTTGTAGATCTTTTTATGGCTCTCAGCCCTGGCCATGACCTCCTTGACCTCTTTGATCCCGGAGAGGACCGCGCTGAAAAACATACAGGGAAAATTGAAGTACTCAGCCAGGATGTATCCGAGAGTGGTCTTGCCCGAGCCCGGCGGCCCCCAGAATATGATGGAAACCAAACGGTCGGCCTTGATCAGCTGGGAGAGTATCTTACCAGTACCGATGATATGCTCCTGCCCGTAGAACCTGTCCAGAGATTTTGGCCGCACCCTCTCAGCCAGGGGCACATGTTTCTCAGCAGTCTCAGTGTTCATATTTCTTACCGTTTGACTGAATTATACCAGAAAAAGAAACCCGGGTCAGGCCTTGAAAATTGGGGACTGTCCCCGATTGAAAAACCTGAGCTCAACTTGACGAAGGGAAGATTCCATGCTAAGTTACGGTTGATTCAGGAGTGGCAGAAAGCAAACCATTTGCTGGCAAGCGAGTGTCCTGGATGGAATTCCAAAATACCCCAATTTTCGCCAGCCGAATGAAAGCCAAATGAAAAGTGATAAGGTTCCGGAGAAAATGGCCTACCGCCTGGAAGAAGTGAGCCGCATTGCCAAGCTTGACCCGGAAGTTATCGATGCCTGGGAAGAGGAACTTTATTTTATCCAGGCTGGCCTGACTGGTTCCGGAGATAAGATTTTCAGAAAAAGGGACCTGGATATTATTCTCCGGCTGAAAGACCTGCTGGAGAAAGGCGGGATGACTCTGGCCGGAGCTAAAAGGAGGATCGAAGAGGAATTCGGGATAAAAAGCTCAACTCCTGTTCATCCTGACCGCCTAAAGAAAGTGCTTGTTCGCGTCCGCGATCAGCTGCACGAAATCGCTTCTTCCTTGGATAAAAAATCAGAAAAAGCATAAAATTTCTCTCCGTATTTGCTATAATAAATAACTCTATCTGGTCGGGACGTGGCGCAGCCTGGTAGCGCACACGCTTGGGGTGCGTGGGGTCGGCGGTTCAAATCCGCTCGTCCCGACCATTTCATTCAATAAATATAACGCCTTTTTCTTCTTATAAATAAAGCACTTTCGACTTTTTATATTCGGTCATTTACGGTCAAAAACAGTCAATATTTCAGCAAAACGTTGCAAAAACGGTGACATTTTTAGCGTAATTTAATATTAAACTCTCGATCTGACCTGCCCCCCATCAATGTATCCCCTGCAAAGTTAAATTTGCAGAAAAACTAGCTCTCCTGATGATGTCAATTTCGGGGGTCAGTTGCCTAGAGCCTGCAACCTAGTGGTTAACTGCCATCATATCTAAAAAGAGTAGTATAGGCATCCCGGCACTCCTGAAGTCCTTAGCACGAAGATTACTTACGAGAAAAGCGCGAAATTTCTTTGACTGAAATTAATTCGTTAACTCCTTTCTATCCGCTCAATAAAAAAGAATCCCTTGTCAGATAATATCTTCCTTTTTGACAAAAAAACTTCGAGTAGAGTAAAATTCTCGTCTTTAAAAATTTAAATGAATATAGGCTTTGAAATGAATTATTATTTTGGAAAAAGTGCCTTACAATGAAGTTTTGAAATAAAATGAACTGCTATTGTATAAAAAAGTAAAAAATACGAGAGAAAATGCTTACTAAGCTTCTTTCGAAGGATATAATGTTGCAACGATCCATATAGTAGCCACAGAACCAATAATTGCTGGAACAATGTGAACATCCCAAAATTTAAACCACCAATGCCCCCATATCCATCCCAGCCAAGCACCTATCCAACCAACAAAAATCTCAGCAATAAGGCCTTGTATTCTTTTGCCGATTTTTATCTTTGCGAGAAAGAACAGTATCGCTGAGACTACAATGCTGATAATAATTAAGGCTATACATGCTAAAAAACTCATTCCGATCATCGGTTGTTACCTCCTTTTTTCATTTTTAATGCACAGATTAGACTTATTTATTTAAACTGCAATTGCAGTCGTGGAAAAAGGAATTTTTTATTGTTGGGTAAAGACAATTTATTCTTCCCGTATACCCTATTGCCCTGATGTGATTATAATTTATAAAATTAGCTTATTATATGTCAAGATATTATTGCTTAGATGTCAATATAAAACCCTCATTTCGATTCTAAGCTCCATGCTGAGAATATTCCTCCCTCTTCATCTTCCCTGAGGCGCCCCTCGCTCAGCGGTCTTTTATTGAATCGTAAGGCCAGGGCGTCCTGGCTTCCACTCGCCTCTATTATTAAACAAAACTCCAATCTTTGCCACTTTGGACCCTTCCAAAATGTGATATAATAATTATAGCTTTTTACAGACCAAGATCATTTTTTAGAAGGGGATAAATGAGAATCAAATTAATCATATCAATAACCCTCTTTCTGTTGGCTCTAGCCTGCGCCGATATGTCAATATACCTTTTTCTGAACACGACATTAGGGCGTTTAGGATTTATCATCGGCATAGGGATTGCTCATCTCATTGGCCTTATTGGGGTTGTATTTTTCTGGTTTTATATTTTCATGAAAATCAATAGAGGAACTGGCTAAAGATAATAAAAAAAGACTTAACACACTCATTCACATTAGCGATCTGCCGACACTCGAAAAACCACGTCCTAGCTCTAGGGAAAACGAATCAGGGGAAAGGTCAAACAGGAATATAGCTTTTTACTTTATCAAGCAATTTTATTAGAATAATAAAAGAAAAACTAAATCTATATTTCTCACTTCACACACGAAAAAGGGGGTTATGGAAAAAAATTTTCCATTCAAGGATATAAAGAAAGGGCCGATGCCCCAATCCTCTACGATGAGCAAGCTTATTCGTTAGAAGAGGCGAGAGTCAAAGCACTAGAGTATTTTAAAAAACGGAAATTCTCAGTAAGATAGTAATTTATGATCAAGAGAAAGGAGAAGAAAAAGGGGCTCAAAAATTTATTTTTAGGAATAAAAAAGGAGACCTCAGGGAAGTTGATTTCGATGACGAAG
>JAOUKO010000065.1 GCA_029882525.1 Candidatus Aminicenantota bacterium
CTTATTCGTTTTCAAAATATTTTTTTGAATTAGGAGAATATTGTGATATTATATTCTTTAAAAAAGGAATTCAATTTCCTGACCTGATTTTAAACACCTGTCGAAAATGAACTATTTGATTTATGCCCGCAAGTACAGGCCAAAGACTTTCGAGGAGATGATCGGCCAGAAGCCCATCGTCCAGACTCTTCAGAATGCTATCAAAAACAACAGGGTCGCACAAGCTTATATTTTTTCCGGGATGAGGGGAGTCGGGAAAACGACCGCAGCCCGAATCCTGGCCAAGGCCTTGAACTGCCAGTCCGGGCCCACAGCCACCCCCTGCAACAAATGTGAGTTCTGCAAGGAGATTAACGAAGACCGTTCCGTGGATGTGCTCGAGATTGACGGTGCTTCGAACAGGGGAATCGATGAGGTGAGGTCGCTCCGTGAGGGCGTCAAGTATAGACCCCTCCACAGCCGGTATAAGGTCATTATCATCGATGAAGTTCATATGCTGACACGAGAAGCGTTCAATGCCCTTCTCAAAACTCTGGAAGAGCCTCCTCCCCATACGGTCTTCATTTTTGCCACGACCGAGTTCCATAAGGTACCGGCGACCATCGTCTCCCGGTGCCAGCATTTTGAATTCAAAAAAATCTCTCAAAAAGACATCATCAACCATTTGGCGTATATCACTCAAAAGGAGAATATAAAGGTTTCCTCATACGGCTTGGACCTCATCGCTGAAGCTGCAGACGGCAGCTTGAGGGATGCTCAGAGCCTGCTGGATAAGGCCGTGGCTTTTTCCGGCGAGATTATCAGCGATGAGGACTTAAAAGAGGTTTTGGGGACCATCAGCAAAGAGATTCTTTTCGCCTTCTCGGGAGCTGTGCTGGGTCAGAAACCTGAGGAGATTTTTCCTCTAGTAGAAAAAGTCATCGAACTCGGCTATGACCTCAGGTTTTTCTATAAAGAGCTGATTCAGCATTTCAGGAATTTACTCCTGGTCAAGTCCATCAAAAAGCCCCAGGACCTCCTGCCTTTGAATGAAGAGGACATCAACGATTTGATGAAGGAGGCGGAACATGCATCCCAGGAGGAGTTGCTCCGCTATCTCGTTGTCCTGCAGCAGGGAGAACAGGAGCTGAAGTTTTCTTCCCACCCCAGGATTTATCTGGAGGTATTCTTGGTCAAATTGTGCCACTTCAAGAAGATCACGGATTTGAAGGACATCATGCGTGATCTGGAGGAGATTAAGAAGGAGATGAAGGCTCCGGCCGGAAAGCCTTTCCCGAGAAACATCCTCAACGATACTCCTCCGATTGAGAATAGAACTCAGGACAAAAAGGGCCCGGAGAGCGTCACTCCGGAAGGAGAAGAGAAGCTGTCCCCTGGAATCGGAGAAGAAAAAGGCAAGAGAGAAAGAGAGATCGAGATGGCTATGAAGGACCCTTCCGTTCAATCCTTCATGAATATATTCAAAGCCCGTGTGCTGTCCATCAAGCCCGTAGAAAGGACAGAGAAAAAAGAGTAAAATATCGTTTTCTCGTTTAAGGAGAAGGAAATGAAAGGCGTAGCCAATCTGCAAAAAATGATCAAAACTGCGAAAGAAATGCAGGAAAAACTGCAGAAGGAGCTGGCAGAGATGAGAGTTGAAGGGACGAGCGGTGGGGGAATGGTGACCGTCACTCTTGACGGGCAGAAAAATCTGATGTCAATTCGCATCGACCCTGAAGTCGTGAATAAAGATGATGTGGAGATGCTCCAGGATTTGATCATTGCCGCATTCAATGATGCGGGGACAAAGGTTGATGAAGAGTTGTCCCAGAAAATGGGAGGTCTGGGAATGGGTCTTAAGATCCCGGGTCTTTTTTGATGGTTGAGCATAGTAATCCTCTGAACCGGCTTATTGAAGAACTGAAGAAGATTCCTGGCATCGGGGCCAAAACGGCCCAGAGAATCGCTTTTTACCTGACCACCCTTCCCCAGGATGAAGTGGAGAATCTTTCTTCTGCCATAAAGGAGTCCAAACAGAACATTTTTTATTGCTCTGTCTGCAACAGTATGACCAATATCGATCCCTGTCAGTATTGCTCTGATTCAAGCCGGAACGACGAGGCCCTGTGCATAGTTGAAGAGCCATTCAACATATCCTCCATCGAGAAAACGGGAATTTATAGCGGAAGATATCATGTGCTCCTCGGAACCCTTTCACCCTTAAAAGGTGTCGGTCCGGATGAGCTTAAAACAGAGAAATTGGTGAAAAGGGTGAAGGAGGGAAAGTTCAAAGAGATCATCATTGCCACCAATCCCACTGTGGAGGGGGAGTCGACCGCTCATTTTGTGGCCAGAATTCTCAAGGATTTTAACATCAAGATGACAAGGCTGGCCATGGGCTTGCCCGTGGGTTCTGACCTGGATTATGCGGACCAGGTCACGATCAAGAAAGCCCTGGAAGGCAGGACAGAGATAAAAGAGTAGACTTCAGGGCAAGCGCGAGCAATATTAAAAAGATAGATGAAAATGAGAAAGACCAGAGAGGACAGAATCAAGCCCATGTCACCTGAGGCTTCATTTCCGTTTAAGGAATTTATATATACTTATTCAATTCCATCAGGCGAAGGGGATATTTGAAAGAGGTGATTTCATTTTGAGTTAAGGAGGTTCAATGAAAGAGACAATCGAGATACGCTGGCACGGCCGCGCAGGACAGGGTGTTGTGACAGCCGCTTCAACTTTAGCGGATGTGCTCTCTTCTGAAAAGGACCTGCATGTTCAGGCTTTCCCAGAATTCGGGGCAGAAAAACGAGGGGCTCCCGTCTTGGCTTTTAACCGCATCAGTAAAAAGCCTATTCGCTCTCACAGCCAGGTCTACTATCCAGATATTGTTATCGTCACTGACCCTTCCCTGCTGGGGACGGTCGATGTGACCAGTGGGGCGAAGGACGACGCGATTTTCATCATGAATACTACTTTTGATATATCGCTCGTCCGGAATAGGCTTTCTCTGGGAGACAAGAAAATCTATTCGTTGGATGCCTACACTATCGCTTCGGATGAGCTGGGTCGGGCCATTCCCAATGTTCCCATGGTGGCAGCCCTGGTGAAAGTCACTGAGCTCATGGACTTAAAAAAGTTTAAGGAGAAGATAAAAGTTTCTTTGGGCAAGAAGCTGCGGCGCGAGGTCGTGGAAATGAACATGAAAACCATTGACAGGGCTTTCAAGGAGGTAAAGGAAGGATGAGTAAAGAAACCTGGAAAGAATTAACCATCGGGACCATCAATCTTGATGCCGGGAATTCTGTGAAAAATCTGACAGGGACATGGCGCTCAGGCAAGAAACCTGAGTTTATCGAAGAGAACTGTATTCAGTGCTTTTTCTGCTGGCTTTACTGCCCCCATTTTGCCATCCTGGTCAAGGATGGAGAAGTAAAAGGCATCAATTATGACTACTGCACCGGGTGTGGGATATGCTCCGTGGAGTGCCCCTCCAAGGAAAAATCCATCGTCATGGTTAAAGAGGAAATCGAACTGGCAGGAGGGAGTAAGAAATGAGTACACTGAAGACATTGAACGGTAATCAGACAATCGCTGAGGCAGTCAGGCAGATCGATCCCGACGTGGTCGCAGCCTATCCCATCACACCGTCCACGGCCATTGTTGAGACCATCGCTAAATTCAGGGCCGATGGCCTGATCAGCGGAGAATTCGTCTGCCCGGAAAGCGAACACAGTGCCATGAGTGTCTGCATCGGAGCCGCTTCGGCAGGAGGACGCGTCATGACCGCCACTGCCTCCCAGGGATTGGCCCTGATGTGGGAGATGCTCTACATCGCAGCTGGCTTGAGACTTCCGATCGTAGCCGCCATCGCCAATCGTTCCTTGAGTGCGCCGATAAACATCCATGGTGACCACAGCGACACCATGGGAGCCAGAGACTCCGGATGGATCCAGATCTATTCAGAGGGCTGCCAGGAGGCTTACGACAATTTCATCCAGGCCTTCCGGATCGCCGAGCACCTGGATGTCAGGACTCCTGTTTTAGTCGGGCTGGATGGCTTCATCATCAGTCATTCCTTGGAGGTCATACAGGTTGAGGATGACGCTAAAGTCAAAAAATTTGTCGGCGAATACAAACCGGTCTATCCTCTCTTCGATACCGACCGGAAGATGACAGTGGGCCCGATCGACTTCACCGACTACTATTTTGAGCACAAGCGAAGCCAGATCGAAGGCATCGAGAACGCACCGCCGGTCATCGAAGCGGTCGGGAAGGAGTTCGGAAAGACCTTTGGCCGCGAATACGGGTTTTTCGAGGAATACAGGATGGATGATGCCGAGACATGTATAGTGGTCATGAGCTCTGCAGCCGGAACGTGCAAGGATGCCATAGACGAGCTGAGGTCCGAAGGAAAGAAGATAGGACTTCTCAAACCGCGGGTCTTTCGTCCGTTTCCTCACCAGAAGATTGCCGAAGCCTTGAAGAAGACGAAAGCAGTCGCCGTGCTCGACCGGTCTTCAAGCCCGGGAGCTTTCGGAGCTCCGCTGTTCACCGAGATCCGGTCTGCGCTGTATGATTATCAGGAACGGCCCCCGATAGTGAACTATGTTTACGGCCTTGGCGGAAGGGATATCATGGTTGAGCATTTCAAGGATGTGGCGCAGAAGCTGGAGAAGATCGCCGAGACAGGAAAAGTCGAGGAATGGCTCGGATACATCAATTTAAGAGAGTAAGCGAGAAGGAGAATAAAATGGCAAAACTGAAAGATTTAGCTTCCATGGAAGATAGATTGGTTGCCGGTCACGGCTTATGCCTGGGCTGTGGGATTCCGCTGATTTTCAAGATGGTTTTAAGAGCGACCGAAGATCCATTGATCATTGCCAACGCGACAGGTTGTCTGGAAGTCTGCACCACCATCTTTCCCAGGACGTCGTGGAATGTGACCTGGATCCACAGTGCCTTCGAGAATGCTGCCGCGACCATCGCTGGAGTCGAGGCCATGTACAAATCCCTGAAGAGAAAAGGAAGGATTCCTAAAGATAAGAAGATCAAGTTTTTGGGAGTCGGTGGAGATGGCGGCACGTACGATATCGGACTCCAGGCACTCTCGGGAGCTGTAGAGAGAGGACATGACATTGTCTATGTCTGTTATGACAACAATGCCTATGCCAACACTGGAGGTCAAAGGTCTTCGGCAACACCCTTTGGAGCATCAGCGACGACCTCTCCGGAAGGAAGTCAGAGTCCAGGGAAGCTTCAATGGAGAAAAGACCTGACGAAGATCCTGGTTGCCCACAATATTCCCTATGCAGCTCAGTCCAGTCCTCATAGATGGCAGGATTTGTACAACAAAGCCAAGAAGGCTTTCGAGACCGAAGGACCGGCGTTCCTGAATGTGCTCTGCTTTTGCCCGACCGAATGGAAATACGACGAATCCCAGGGCATCCGTCTGGCCCAACTGGCTGCGGATACCTGTATCTGGCCGCTGTATGAGGTGGAAAGCGGGAAGTATAAGGTCAACTACAAGCCAAAAGAGAAGAAGCCGGTCCTGGAATGGCTTAAGCCCCAGGGAAGGTTCCGCCATCTTTTCAAAGAGGAGAACGCTCCGATTCTGGAAGAGTTCCAGAAGCAGGTCGACAGAGACTGGGAGGAACTCCTCAAGCTCGAGAGTTTTTAAGGAAATCAGGTCTCCGGTTAAAAGGAGATTCGGATGAAGATCTCACGGATCGCTGTCTATCAGGTTGACTACAAGCTTCTCGACCAGAAATACGCCTGGTCCAGAGGCCAATCGGTGACCACTTTTATCTCCACGGTCGTTAAAATCACAACAGACGAGGGATTGAACGGCTATGCTGAAGTCTGTCCCCTGGGCTCGGCTTACATGGATGCTTATGCGCGGGGAGTGCCCGGCGGAATCCAGGAGATAGGCCCTCTGCTCATCGGCCAGGATCCCTGCCAGCTCAATATCATCAACCACCTCATGGATTCCGCATTGACCGGACATAATTATGTAAAATCTCCTCTGGACATCGCCTGTTGGGATATACTCGGCCAGGCGTCACAGACTCCTGTTTGCACTCTTATGGGAGGACGCTATGTCGTTGACTTTCCGCTCTACAGGGCCATCTCTCAGCGCTCTCCAGAAGAAATGGCAGAGGACGTGTCCCGCTACAGGGAAGAGGGCTACCGGAGGTTCCAGCTCAAGGTCGGAGGTGACCCTGATGATGATATCCGCCGGATCAAAACTGTCCTGAAAGTCATTCAGCCTGGAGATATACTCGTTGCGGATGCCAATACCGGCTGGCTGACCCACAAAGCGATCCGCGTGGTAAACGCCCTGGCAGGGGAGGACTTCTACGTGGAGCAGCCGTGTTCGACTTTAGAAGAATGTCTCGTGGTTCGAGAGCACACCCGGCAGCCAATGGTCCTGGACGAGGTGATCAGAGGGGTGGAGTCTCTTCTGAGCGCTTACCGTCATCATGCCATGGATGCCGTCAACCTGAAGATTTCCAGGCTGGGTGGGCTGACCAGGACCAAGCTGATCAGGGACCTTTGCCAAACGCTCGGAATCGCGATGACTCTCGAGGACAGCTGGGGCGGTGATATCACGACCGCTGCTATCGCTCATCTGGTTGGAAGCACGCGCTCAGAATTCTATTTCACTTCAACCGATTTCAACAGTTACAACGATGTCCATCTCGCAGAGGATGCTCCCCGAAGGAAAGAGGGGAGGCTTGATGTTCCTTCAGGACCTGGGCTCGGCATCCATGTGGACGAAAAGCAGTTGGGCAAGCCGGTAGTGACCATAAAATAACAGGTAAACATCTTTTCCCGTGATGGGCAAAGGTTTTGGAAAGCAGCCTTGCTCCCAATCAGATTTTTTACGCCATTCTCCATTCACTCTTCTCGGCGGCTGCGTAACTCGCTCGTCTGTCCCTACTCATCATCATAATTGAGTTTAAAGAATCACATTTTATCTTGATTATTATTCTGATATCTGATATATTACACATCAGAAAGGATGATTGAAAATGGCGCGGAAAGACATTCTTAACCTCAAATCATTAAAAGAACAGGTTTATGAATACTTGAGAAGCCAGATGGAGAAGGGGAAGATTTGCCCTGGCTCCACGATCAACATGGATGAGACCAGCAGCAAGCTAGGCGTGAGCAAGACTCCTTTAAGGGATGCCCTGCTTCAGCTTGAGATGGAAGGCTTTATCTCCATCCTGCCCCGCCGCGGAGTCGTGGTCAACCATCTCACCCTGAAGGATATCAAAGAATATTATGAGATCATCGGTGCGCTGGAGAGCAGGGCACTCCTCTCTGCTTTCGATAGGCTGAAAAAAGAAGATATCGAAAGACTGCGATCTGCCAACAGGGAGATGGAAGAGGCCATCCAGAATGATGATTTCAATCTGTATTACAGGAAGAATTTGAAGTTCCACAACACTTTTTTAGACCTCTGCCAAAACAGCAGCCTGGTGAGGGTCGTCAATAATCTTAAAAAGCGACTGTATGATTTCCCCCGTCAGGAAGGATTCGTTAAATCCTGGGAAGTGGCTTCGATCAAAGAACACAAACAGCTGTTAGGTCTTATAGAAAGAGGCAAGCGAGAGGACGCAGCGAATTTCATAAGAGACGTTCACTGGTCTTATGAAGTCCAGGAGAAATTCATAAAGGATTATTACAGGCAGGCCAGCCGCAATCTCATGAAAAAGGAATCATGAATGGCAGAGGGAACGATTTTTGATGTCAAACGCTACGCTATCCATGACGGACCAGGTATCCGGACGACGATCTTCCTCAAAGGCTGTCCTCTGCGCTGTCAGTGGTGCCAGAATCCGGAAGGGCTGGAACTCGAGCCTGAAGTCTTCTGGAGAGAGAACAGATGTCCGGAGGAATGCAGCGCCTGTGTGACGGCCTGTCCCAACAGCGCGATTTCAAAGAATGAAACTCAGGTCGCGGTGGATAAGGAAAGATGCGAGTTAAGCCGGAGCTGTGAGGACGCCTGTGTCTATGACGCTCTGGAGATTGTCGGCCGGAAATTATCGGTTGGGGAAGTCATGGCAGAGGTTGAAAAGGACAGGGTGTTCTTCGATCAATCCGGCGGCGGAGTCACCTTTTCTGGAGGAGAGCCTCTGCTGCAGATGGATTTCTTAATCAGTCTTTTTGAAGAGATAAAAAAGAATAACATCCATGTCGCCCTGGATACCTCGGGATACGTCCCTTATAAAGATTTAGAAAAGATCAGCGATAGTGTGGACCTGTTTCTCTACGACATCAAGCTCATGGACGACGAGAAGCATAAAAAATACACCGGCGTTTCCAACAGGATCATCCTCGAGAACCTGGAGAGGTTATCAGACAGAGGCAAGGCCATCATCATCCGCATCCCTCTCATATCAGGTGTCAACGATGACGTCCGGAGTATTCAGATGTTCGCTGAGTATTTGCGAACCTTAAAAAATATTAAGGATATCTGCCTCCTTGCCTATCATAGAGGAGGATGCGAGAAATACAGGAGGCTGAGAAAGGAAGAGCATCTCAAGACTTTCAACCCGCCTTCGAAAGAGAGAGTCGAGGAGATAAGGAAAATCCTGGCGGATTCTGGTTTTTCGGTCAAGATCGGAGGTTAGAATGAACGAACGGATAGAAAAATTAAGAAAGCAGAGCCTGAGCATCAAGCCCTATATCACTCCGGAGAGAGCCAGGCTGATCACAGAATTCTATAAGAGCGACACCGCCAGCAGAGTCTCTGCTCCTGTCCAGAGAGCTTTAGCCTTCAAGCACATCCTTGAGAATAAAGCCATAGGCATCAACGCGGGTGAGCTCATCGTGGGTGAACGGGGTCCTGCTCCCAGGGCTACACCGACTTACCCCGAGATCACCGCCCACAGCCTTCAGGATCTGAGGATACTGGATACGAGGAAGAAGACATCCTTCTCAGTGGATGAGGAAACAAAGACATTCTATAAAGAGGAGCTCATCCCTTTCTGGAGAGGAAAATCGATCCGGGACAGGATCTTTGAAGAGATGTCCCAGGAATGGAAAGACGCTTTTGAGGCGGGGATCTTCACCGAGTTCATGGAACAGAGAGCACCGGGACATACTGTCCTGGATGATAAGATTTACAAGAAAGGGTTTCTTGATTTTAAAAAAGACATTGAGAAGAGCATCGAAAGACTCGATTTTCTCAACGATCCCGAAGCCTATAAGAAGCGGGAAGAGCTGAAAGCCATGGCGATCTGTGTCGATGCGCTGGTCATGTATGCCGGGCGTCATGCGGAGAAAGCGAGAGAACTGGCTCAAAAAGAAAAAAATCCGGATAGAAAAAAGGAATTAGAGAGGATCGTCCAGAACTGCTCCCTTATCCCGGCCCATGCGCCCCGGGATTTCTGGGAAGCTTTACAGTATTACTGGTTTGTCCACCTCGGTGTCATCATCGAATTCAACACCTGGGATTCGTTCAACCCGGGAAGGCTCGACCAGCACCTCTATCCTTTTTACAAAAAAGGACTGAAGGAGGGGAGCCTCACTCCAGAGACGGCCAGGGAGCTTTTGCAGTCTTTCTGGGTGAAATTCAACAACCAGCCTGCACCTCCTAAAGTCGGTGTCACCGCAGAGGAGAGCGGCACTTACACAGATTTCGCTCTGATTAACACGGGAGGAGTCAAGTCAGATGGCTCGGACGCTGTGAACGAGCTCTCCTACCTGATCCTTGACGTGATCGAGGAGATGCGGCTTGTCCAGCCCAGCTCGATGGTCCAGATCAGCAAGAAGACACCTGACCGCTTCCTGAGGAGAGCTTTGAAGATCGTCAAGACCGGCTTCGGGCAGCCGTCGATATTCAACACGGATGCCATCGTCCAGGAGCTGGTGAGGCAGGGGAAGTCGGTCGAAGATGCCCGCAACGGCGGAGCCAGCGGTTGCGTGGAGACCGGGGCTTTCGGCAAAGAATGCTACATCCTCACGGGCTATTTCAATCTGACCAAGGTCTTGGAGATTACTCTGAACAACGGTCTCGACCCCAGGACCGGAAAGAAGATCGGGCTGGAGACCGGGGATCCCGCTGAGTTCAGATCCTACGGAGAGCTGTTCGAAGCGTTCAAGAAGCAGCTCCATCACTTCGTGGAGATAAAGGTCAAAGGGAACAACATCATCGAGAGGCTCTATGCTGACTACCTTCCCGCGCCTTTCCTCTCTCTTCTCATCGATGACTGTATTGCCAAGGGGAAGGATTATCACGACGGAGGGGCACGCTACAACACTTCCTATATTCAGGGAGTCGGGCTGGGAACCATGACTGACGTCCTGTCGTCCCTGAAGTACAATATCTTTGATAAGAAACGCGTCCGCATGGAGGAGCTGTTGAAAGCCCTGAAAGACAACTTCAAAGGAGCTGAGCCTCTCCGCCAGAGATTACTGAACAAGACTCCCAAGTACGGAAATGATGATGATTATGCGGATGAGATTATGAGGTCGATTTTTGAAGCCTATTACCAGGAAGTCACGGGCAGGCCTAACGCCAAAGGGGGAATCTACCAGATCAACCTGCTGCCGACCACGGTTCATGTCTATTTTGGCAGAGTGACCGGCGCCACGCCGGACGGGAGAAAGGCCAGCGAGCCTCTTTCCGAGGGAATCTCGCCTGTTCAGGGAGCAGACCGCAAAGGCCCGACCGCTGTGATCAAATCCGCATCCAAGATGGACCATGTGCGAACAGGCGGCACGCTCCTCAACCAGAAATTCACCCCGCAGCTTCTGGCCGATGACGACGGGATCGATAAGCTGGCCCATTTGATCAGGTCCTACTTCAATCTGGACGGCCACCATATTCAGCTCAATGTTGTCAGTGCTGACACGCTTCGCGAAGCCCAGAAACATCCGGAGAAATACAGAGACCTTATCGTCCGGGTGGCGGGTTACAGCGATTACTTCGTCGATGTCGGCGTGGACCTGCAGAACGAAATCATCAAACGGACAGAACACGAATCTTTCTAACCTTTTCGCTTTTTTAAGTTGATTTCTCGGTTCAGGATTGATATATGAAGTATTCTGAAGATTAAAAGTTAAAACAAGGAGTGCAATCATGTTTAATCCTGCAATCTATACTCAGAGGAGAGCCCGTTTGAAAGAGCAGCTCAAGTCTGGGCTGATTCTGTTCCTGGGGAATGAGGAATCTCCGATGAATTATCCAGCCAATCCTTTCCATTTCAGACAGGACAGCTCATTCCTCTATTTCTTCGGTCTGGATTTCCCTTCCTTAGCCGGCATCATCGATATCGATAAAGACAGGGACATCATGTTCGGGAATGATGTGGGTATCGAGGATATTATCTGGATGGGATTCCAGCCTTCCCTGAAAGAGCGAGCGGCCAAGGCCGGAGTCAAAGAGACTTTTCCCTTGAATCAGCTGGAAGAAGCGGTCAAACGTGCTGCTCAGCAGGGGAAAAAGGTCCATTATCTTCCTCCCTACAGGCCTGAGACAGAATTGAAGCTCAGCCGCTTGCTGGGAATCAAACCCGGGGAGGCAAAGAAAGATGCTTCGGAGGAATTGATCAAAGCCGTTGTCGCCCAACGGTCTGTAAAGATCAAGGAGGAGATCGAGGAGATAGAGAAAGCGCGGGCCGTAACTTATGAGATGCATACTGCGGCCATGAAGATGGCCAAACCGGGGGTGTATGAGAGAGAGATCGTGGGGAAGATGGAGGGAATCATCCTTGCAGCCGGTTTTAATCTTGCCTTTCCTACCATACTGACTGTCAACGGGCAGATACTCCATAACCATTATCACGGCAATGTCCTCGAAGAGGGACAGCTCCTTGTCAATGATTCCGGGGCCGAGTCTTCGCTCCACTATGCGGCGGATATAACAAGGACGATCCCTGTTGGCGGGAAATTCAGCCCGAAGCAGCGAGAGATATATGAGATTGTTCTTAGCGCTCAGGAGGCCGCTATCCAGTCGATTCAACCCGATATGAAGTACCGGGACGTCCATCTCAAAGCGGCAAAAGTCATCGCCGACGGGTTGAAAGCCCTGGACTTGATGAGAGGCGATACGGATGAGGCAGTGAAGGAGGGCGCCCATGCTTTGTTCTTCCCCCACGGGATAGGCCACATGATGGGACTGGATGTTCATGACATGGAAGACCTGGGCGAGGATTATGTGGGTTATGATGACCAGACAAAAAGGAGCGGTCAATTCGGGATTGCCTATTTAAGGCTGGCCAAGGAGCTTCAGCCAGGTTACGTAGTGACAGTGGAGCCCGGGATTTATTTCATCCCTGCCCTTATCGACAAATGGAAAGGGGAGAAAAAATTCACCGGGTTCATCAATTACGATAAAGTCGAGCAGTACCGGGACTTTGGCGGGGTTCGGATAGAAGATGATATCCTGGTCACGGAAAGCGGCTCCAGAGTACTCGGTGAGCCTGTTCCCAAGACACCGAATGAAGTGGAAGA
>JAOUKO010000340.1 GCA_029882525.1 Candidatus Aminicenantota bacterium
TTTGATTTTATAAATGGGACAATCCCTATCTTCCTTATAAAATGACTGAATGGGACAGTCCCCAAATCAGTCTCCTTTTTATCTCAATGTTTAACAGATTTCTTGCTTTTCTTGCTGCTCGCTTCCAGGTTATCCTTGCTCAAAACGCTGGGTATCCGGAAGCGGGCAACATCGAATAGCTCTCCCATCCCCCGTGAATAGGGGCGCAGACTGTAGCTGAAATTAAATGACTCAGGATAGGTCGCGTACTTGTCTATAACGCCCGGACCACAGCTTCCGTTTCCCAGACCATACTGCCAGACATCGAGGCAGAAGATGATATCCTCGATAGGCGTCAACTCATGGATATGGTCAGCCATATCCAGGTCATCAGCCGAATAATGGAGCGCTGTAACTGCCAGAGGATTGTGAGCGACTACCAGGAGTCCAGCCCCGGATTTATCCCTCAGTGCTGCCCAGCGGACAGACTCCTTGTTCCCGGTTTCCTGCGGCCTCACATATGGGACATACTGCTCTGATACCTTGCTTTCATGGAATCCGATAAAAGCGCCTTCCTTTCTGTCCGGATAATTTTCCTGGGGTCCATACCCGTACCATTGAAAATGGTCAAAGTCTCCCGTGATCTTCATTTTCACTCCAAGCTTAGGCAGGGTGGGGAGTTCTCCAAAAGGAGAGATCTCATTTTCAACTTGGATGCAGCCGTTGCCGAGGATGGTGTAAACGCAGCGGTGTATGAATCCGCTGTTTTCTGTTCCCTTATCTTCCGTCTGGGTCAAGACCCGGATAACCCCAGGACTTACCGTCTCAATCGTGAAATCCTTGACTTCCCGCTTCAGGTTATTCAGCCCGGCCTGGTACCACTGCCGGGAGAATTGCCGGTTGTTGTCTGTCGCTGCCCTGAAGGCGTTCAAGACAGGACCATTCACTCCCTCCTCAGCCTCCTCGATGATAAACATATCCTTGTAGATGAGAGTGATGATCGCTCCCAGGGTGGAGCTGAAGGTGATGCTGAAATCTTTGCCCTTAATGATCAAGAGGTCATCAGAAGCACTGAGCTTCAACTCAGGCAGGGCAGAGACATCCATTTCGGGTTTGGGCGGCACATCATAGGGCATCTTCAACTGTTCCCAGGCTATTTCATGAGTGTCTGGCGCCCAGGGCTTTTCTCCGTCCAGATAAAACCTGATTCTCAACCAATACTCCGCACCGGGAGTGAGCTCCGGATCCTCGATTTGAATAGAAAGAATTTCACTCTCTCGTGGAGCGATATCCAGATGCCCGATCAAGCCTCTCTGAACGGCCCTGCCGTCCTCATGCAGGGTCCAATCCGCCTCGAATTCATTGAGGTTGGTGAAGAAGTATTTATTGTGGACCCTTATCTTTCCCTGAGAAAGGTCCTCTTCCTCGATAGCGATAGATTGATACACTTTCTTCACTTCCCACAGCTTGGGCGGGATCTTCCGGTCAGGGAAAACCAGGCCGTTGATGCAGAAGTTCCCGTCGTTGGGCTCATCGCCAAAATCGCCTCCATAAGCCCAGTATTCCCTTCCGTCCTCTGTCGTCTTGCGCAGGCCCTGGTCAACCCAATCCCAGATGCTTCCTCCCTGAAGGTGATCGTATTTTTCAATCGCCTCCCAGTACTCCTTGAGGTTGCCGACCGCGTTGCCCATGGCGTGAGCGTACTCGCACATGATCAAAGGACGCTCCTGTTTTTCCTGGGCATACTCCACGATCGATTCAATCCGGGAGTACATCGGGCAGACGATATCCGTATGATAGCGTCTTCCTGCCCGCTCGTAGTGCACAGGCCTTGAGGGATCCCAGCGGTGAATCCACTCGCTGGCCGCTTCGAAAGTAGTCCCATCGCCTGCCTCATTGCCCATGGACCAGATGATCACTGAAGGGTGATTCTTGTCGCGTTCGACCATGCGGATGATCCGGTCCAGGTGAGCCTTTTTCCATTCAGGTTTGTTAGCCAGGGTGTTCTCAGGCCTGTATCCGATGCCGTGCGACTCTATATTCGCCTCGTCGATGACGTAAAGCCCGAACCGGTCACAGAGCTCATACCACAAGGGATCATCCGGATAGTGAGAGGTGCGAACCGTGTTGATATTGAACTGTTTCATCAGAACAATGTCTTTAAGCATGGACTCCGGAGAGACAAAATGGCCAGTGTCCGGATCATGCTCATGACGGTTGACTCCCTTTATCAAAATCGGGGCTCCGTTGAAGAGAAGCTGTCCGTCTCTGACCTCAACCTCCCGAAAGCCAAATTTGCAGCTTTCCAGCTCGATGACCTCGTCCCTGTCATTCTTCAACTGGAACAATACAGTGTAGAGGTTTGGCTTTTCCGCTGACCATTTCAAGGGATTTATGACTTGAGCCTTCATCTTGACTATGCTCTCGGCCCCAGGAGCGATGTAGACGCTGGAGCCGTGCATCAAGACATCAGACCCGACAGGATTGTTCTCCGCATCCAGCAATCTGACTTCAACTTTAGAGTTCTTAAAGGGCTCATCGGAGTAATTGCGGACTCGAGCCGTGACCTTCATCACCGCGTCTTTGTATTCCTCATCCAGGTCGCAGCTGACCTCAAAGTCACGGATATGGAGACCCGGAGTGGAAAAGAGATAAACATTGCGGAATATGCCGCTGAGCCTCCAGAAGTCCTGGCATTCGAGATAAGAGCCATCAGACCAGCGGTAGACTTCTACAGCCAGGATATTCCTCCCGCCACGGAGATAACCGGTAATGTTGAACTCTGCTGGCGTCCGGCTTCCCTGACTGTACCCGACCTGTTTTCCGTTGACCCAGAGATAAAAAGCGGACTCCACACCATCAAAGTGGATAAAGACCCGGCGTCCTTTCCAGGAGCCGGGAATCTCGAATTCAGTCCTGTAGGAGCCGACCGGGTTGTTGTCATGCTGGATAAAAGGAGGATCTTTTTTAAAGGGATAGGGTACGTTGAGATAGATCGGCCTTCCGTAGCCGCGCATCTGCCAGTTGCCGGGCACAGGAATCTCTTGCCATTCTCTTATGTCATACTCCGGCTTGAAGAAATCCTTGGGCAGCTCATCAGGCCTGGGAACCCAGTGAAACTTCCAGTCGCCGTTGAGAGAGAGATAAAATTTC
>JAOUKO010000341.1 GCA_029882525.1 Candidatus Aminicenantota bacterium
TCCCGTTGATGAGGATGAGGACCAGGCGCTTCTGAAAGACGCCATAAAAGAACATCTGTCGAGCCGGTCTCTTCTTGAGATAATCTCTCCTCTCCAGTTCCGCAACAGCAGAGATGAAGTGACAGGAGTCCTGCCTTATTACGAGTGGCATCCGGCTGCATTTGTCAAAGAGATCAACCAGTCCCGGGTTTCGATGTATCTCTGGTGCGGCTGGTTTGACTCGTTTACCAAGGACGGCTTCCTGATGTACCGCAATTTTAAAAATCCCAGAAAGATGGCTATCGGGGCATCTTCCCATGCGCCCCGTGACCCGGAGATCACTAGGGAGACCTACGCTGTGGCGGCTGTGGAGCAGCTCCGCTGGTTCGATTACTGGCTCAAAGGGATCGACAACGGGATCATGGATGAGCCTCCCATAATGTATCATGTGATGAAATCTCCCAAGAATAATGAATGGCGGTCCGCGAAGCAGTGGCCGCTTCCGAATGAGATGCCCACCAGGTATCACTTCCACGCCGGGCCTTTAGGGAGCGTGAAATCAATCAATGATGGAAAATTGACTCCGGAAATGCCTCAGTCTGCATCAGAAAAAGATGATTATACTGTCGATTACACCACGACCACAGGTGAAGCGACGCGCTGGGACAATGCTGTAGGGGGCGAGTTCGAGTATCCGGATATGACTCAAAATGATGAGAAAGTTCTGACCTATACGACTGATGTGCTGGCTGAGGATATTGAGGTCACCGGGCATCCGGTCGTCCATCTCTGGATCAGCTCCACAGCCTCGGATGGAGATTTCTTTGTTTACCTGGAGGAAGTGGATGCAGAGGGAAAATCCCATTATATCTCTGAAGGTACTCTGAGGGCGTCCCACCGTGCTCTCCACAAACCCTATTACGATAATCTCGGGTTGCCCTTTCACCGCAGCCATGAGGAGGATGTTGCTGAGCTTATTCCGGGCGAGCCTGTGGAGCTTGCCTTTGACCTTCAGCCCACATCCAATGTTTTCAACGCCGGGAACCGGATACGCATAACCGTCACCTGTGCTGATAAAGACAACGCCTCTACACCCAGGCTGACGCCGCCGCCCACGGTCTCAGTGTACAGGAATGCAGAACATGCTTCCTCTATCATACTGCCCGTTATCAGCCTTGGGCTGGAAGTAGAGGAATTTCCGACGCTGCTTGTTGTTTTCATCATCCTGGGGATAGTCATACTTGTGATTTTATTCACCAACTTCATGCGCCGAAGGATGAAACGATAAATTCAACTGGTTCTCTTTCCTTTTGTGTGGGTTTTCATTAATATCGGAACGACAGGAAAATCGCTTCGTTCCAGTCGGATTTTTAACGTCATTCCCTACAAGGATCCGGTTTTTTCTTGAAAATCAGAGTTACGTACTCTTCGAGATATTTGCTCTTTATCAGTTGACAGCCAGATTTCGTGATAGCCGCCCTCACTTCATAGGAATACTCGTACTGAATGCCTGAAAGCAAAAGGTAACCTCCTGGTTTTAAAAAGGAAGGGAACTTGCCGGCCAGGGTCAGGACAATATCCCCGTAAAGATTGGCCATGATCAGGTCGAAATTCTCTCTGTCTAAAGCTTCCAGCTCTCCTTGGAGGGGATGCACGATTTTTTTCACTCTGTTCAGCTGGATATTAGAGATTGTCGTTTTGATCGCCTCCGGGTCCGGGTCCAGAGCTGTAATGGATAGAGCGCCCATCTTGGCAGCGGCAATGGAGAGGATGCCGGTCCCGCAGCCAAGGTCCAGGACCTTTGAGTTGGGGAAAATCGGAATATGTTCCATCTCCTCCAGACAGCTGCGTGTGGTTTTATGCTCTCCGGAGCCGAAAGCCCGTCCGCGTCCGAGTATGACCGGAATTCTCTGTCCGGAATACCTGGGTTCAGAAGAACGCAGAACGATGAAACGTTTTCCTATTTCGAAACTCATATTGGGCAGCCGGCTCTCCGTTTTCTGTTTTTTCAGAAGCTTGAAAACAATCCCACGTTTGGAATTGTATCTCAAGTATTTTGCCTTTCCCTTGAGAGAATTTCAAATTCTTTGGCTTAAACATCTAAGGACTAATCAGTTTATTGAGTGTATCAAGTCGTTTTTTGTTGTTTAGGAAAAGAAAAAAAAAGACAAAAAAACTTGACATCTTGCTATGATTGTTATATATTTCTAACATAATGTTATTTATTTATAACTATAGGAGGCAACAATGAAGAAGGCGTGGTTGAAATACCTCTGGTTACTTGGTTTCCTGGGCTTGCTCGGGCTGCTGACTTCCAATGAAGGTTTCTACGGTTTTTTTGGTTTTTTTGGTTTTTTTGGACTCGGACTTCTGGCCAGCGATGAAAGGCTGGAGGCGAATATCAATAAGTCAGCGAGAAATGCTTTCATATCTTCGATCATCCTCTTTATCGCTTCGGTTATTTTTTCTGCTCTGACCTCGAACCGCTCTGTGTTCATTTATGCCTTCATTGTGAATTTCGCCCTGATGATGATTGTTTTCGTTGTTTCTTTGCGGGTCTACGACCGGATGGTAAGGTAACGGCCATGGGATTCCGGACGAGGATTAAAGAATTCAGGGCTAAATTCGATTATACTCAGGAAGACCTGGCAAACCTGGTTAAAGTGAGACGGGAGACCATAATCTATCTCGAGAAAGGGAAGTACAATCCTTCGCTCAAGCTGGCTCATGATATCGCCAAGGTATTGCAGACAACGATCGATGAGCTGTTTGTTTTTGACGATGATTGATGCCTAATAACATGAAATCGAGCGTACGCATTTTGAGGTCAATAAAATGAGAATAATCGCTTTTTTAATCTGCTTATTATTAATCCTCTGCTTGATTGTAATGCTTTAAAAGATTGGAAGGAAAAATCTGAGGGTAAGGAAAAAGTTCCATTTTTGGATATTACGCTATCTAGCTCAAGGGGTGTATTCTCCTCATAAAGGAACTTCTTGCAGGAATTGCAAACTTAGATATTATCTGAAATTACCCGAAATCGTTTGACAAACATGAATTCTTCTTCATCCCTGACGATGCTGTATATTTTTCCATTCTTTATCTCTTTAATAGGGTGGGGGAC
>JAOUKO010000342.1 GCA_029882525.1 Candidatus Aminicenantota bacterium
GCCCCCGGCCCCCGAGGGAACCTGTCCCGTCGGTTCCCCCCGTCGGATAAGCCGACGGGTCCCCCCTCCTCTACGGGGGCTTGAGGGCGACATTCATGCCGCCCAAGATGGGATGTCACACGAATTATTGCGTTAATACTAGCCTCATCCAGGCAAGTACATGTCTTCAATGATACTGTAAACGCTTTTTACCATCTGTAAATATTTTTTTCACGGCATACAACGCAGGCTTAACCGGATGGGATTTTTTTCATCTCCTGTTTTCAATGAAGCCCGATCCCAACAATAAGATAGTATCAATGCTTTTCTAAATTTATTATTATCTGTCAATTACAATTAAAAAAATTCCTGTCCAGCTTGCTTTTGAGCTGCCTTTAAATCACCATTTCGTCCTTTTTGAGGGTAAGACGTGGAGCGTCAAAAAAGGATTTTTTTATGAATTGGCACGAAAAGTGCAATTTTAATTTGGTGTGATAAGGCGTCGAAATTCAAGAAAGGTGAAAATAGATAAAAAAATGCGTGAAAAGAAAATCGTGGTGGTTGATGATGATGAATCCATTAGGAAGACATTCTTCTTGATCCTTCACGAGAACTATAGAGTCTATCTTGCCAAGGATTCCAGGGAGGCTTTGCAGCGTTTTAAAGACACGGATGTTGATCTCATCATCGCTGATCTAAAGCTGCCCCATCTTAATGGTGTGGAAATGGTCTCCAAATTTAGAGCGTCAGGCTTTAAAGGTGATGTCATCCTTATCTCCGCCTTTCCAGACCTGATCGATATCGATGAGCTGTCTCGTCTTTCCATTTCACATTTCTTTGTGAAGCCTTTGGATCTGGATGCCCTCAATCGATCGATAGACCATCTTCTAAATTCAGAGAAGAATACAGAGAAAAGAGTATAAAGGAGGTTTTATGGCCCATCAAGTCCACAGGCAGGATTTTGAGTTCAATTCCCACCGGCTCATCCGGATTCATCACGTTTGGTATTCTTTCATCAAATACTGTGAAGCTTTAAAGTACGGAGAGATCGAAAAGCTGAAAATTCAAGACGGCCTTCCGATGCTGGCTGAAGAAGTGAAGAAAAAAGTCAAATTTACGGAATAAAAAAGATAGAGGATTTAAATTATTACAGGAAGGAGTCGAGAATCATGAAGGAGGAAAGACAATTTCCAGAGCAAGAAAGAAAATCACTGGATCTTTTAGATATGGAGGAATGGCCGGACGATGAAAGATTGAAGATGTCCGATTGGCTTTTTTTAACAGAAGAAATTCAGGAGAGAAGCGGGGTCGAAAGCAAGATGAGCGATTTAATGTCCATTTATGAGGGGAAAAGAGATGGGCATCATGAAGAATCCCGGCTGGATGAGAGGCTCTTCTGGCTGTTCATCGAATATTTTTTCCTGGGCTCCAGGGTTCCGTTGAAAAAACTCATGGAGAGCGTGGAGAGGAATATCATTATCAGAACCCTGTCCAAGGTCAACGGCAATCAAAAGAGTGCTTCCAGAGTTTTAGGCGTCAAGCACACCACGCTGAATGAAAAAATAAAAAAGTACAAAATCCGTCTTTCTAAAAGGCTGGTCGAGCTTTATTAATATAGACGTATTAATTAATATGTCCTTGAGCAACGAACAAGATTCCTCGCTTCGCTCGGAACAGGCTGCGCAATCTCATACAGAATCATATAGAGAAAGAGATTGCCACGCCCTTCGGGCTCGCAATGACAATGTAAAAACATTTATTGCGTTTACAATAGTACTCTTAAAACACTTTCTTTGTCGTTTTTGACCCAACTTTATAGTTTTTAATCCGGGGGGTTTTTCAACAACTCAGTGAACAACTCTATAAAATTATATTCAATTTTTTGAATATTCCCGTTCAATTTATTGAATTATCCATACTCTCAATAAGAATCGTATTTAATATAACTCTTTATTAATCAATAATATATCAGATTCATCCCTGCTGTTGGCATGTTATTTGCTATAAGTGTTTTCGAAGATGGAGATGACCTAGAAGAAAAATAAAATTCAAACCTAACAGCTGACTTCAGAAGAAGAGGCTGTTCGAGGCTCCAAAGAGTCTTGAGCAGCCTCTTTTTTTTTACCCGAAAAAAAAGTGACAAGGAGGTGATAATAAAGAAGAAGAAGAATGCGAAATAAAGGCATGGTTGGGGTGAGACACCTCACTCCAGGGCTAAGGCAAATTTCAAACCCTTTTAAAGAAGGGTAAAAAAGGAGATTTTTAGTGCGAAAGGCATTAACTATTCTGTTTGTGCTTCTTCTTACCGGTTCATTGATGGCGCAGGTCAGGACAGGAAACCTCTACGGCAAGGTCACCGACGAAGACGGCAACCCGCTTCCCGGTGTCACGGTCACCCTGACCGGTGCAGTGACAGCACCGTTGACCTCGATCACCTCTGCTGAAGGTATCTACCGCTTCCTCTCCCTGCCACCCGCCAGAGACTACGTGATTAGATGCGAGCTGGGCGGTTTCAAGTTAGAGGAGAGGACGGGGATCATCATTGTCGTCGGCGCCAACGTTGAGTTGAACGTGTCGATGGCCATGGGAGCGATCGAGGAAGAAGTGACGGTCACGGCGGTTTCCCCGGTTGTGGACACGAAGAAGACAGCGGTCGGACAGAACGTCACCCAGGACGTGCTGCAGTCGCTGCCTACGGCGAGAGACCCGTGGGTCGTGCTGCAGATGGCGCCTTCGATCATCGTTGACAGAGAGAACGTGGGTGGTGTGGAATCCGGCCAGCAGTCCAACTATGTGGCCAGGGGAGCCGGTGATTATGACAACAACGTCTGGGCGATGGACGGGATCGTCATCACCGACCCTGCAGCCATCGGAGCGTCGCCGAGCTACTATGACTTTGACGCTTTTGAGGAGATGCAGGTCACGGTCGGCGGCGCGGACGTGACCGTTCAGACCGGTGGAGTTGCGTTGAACATGGTGACCCGCCGCGGCGGGAACAAGGTCACCCTGGGCGGCCGTTTTTACATGGTCGACGAGAAGTTCCAGGCCAAGAACGCGGATTATGTGGCCGGGGTTCAGCTCGACGAGCCCGACTTCCTGGGTGTGAATTTGATCCGGAACAAC
>JAOUKO010000066.1 GCA_029882525.1 Candidatus Aminicenantota bacterium
TGAACCTTGATGGCTGCACCCGTTGCGGCCGCTGTCAGGACCACTGTCCGGCCTATCTGACAAAAAAGCCCCTGACACCTAAAAAGCTGATCAACGACCTGAAGGATCACCTATCTGCGAGGGCGCCTCTGCTCATCAAAGCTAAAGCCAAAAAGACTGAGCCGGAGGAAGCCGCGCCTCTTGTGGGCAGCATCATCCAGGAGGATGAACTCTGGGCCTGCACAACTTGCCGTTCTTGTATGGAGCACTGTCCGGTTTATATCGAACACGTGGACAAGGTCATCGATATGAGGCGCTACCAGGTGCTCATGGAGAGCAAGTTTCCCGAAGAATTGACGCAAGCCTTCAAGGGGCTGGAGACAAACTCAAACCCGTGGGGCATGGGACGTGATGCCCGGGCTGACTGGATGAAAGAACTGGATGTCCCTATCCTCGCCGAGATTCCCGGTGAAGAGATAGACTTTCTGTTCTTTGTCGGATGCATCCGCTCCTATGATGACCGGAACAAGAAAGTCACAGAAGCCATGACAAGAATACTCCATCATCTCGGTGCTAAATTCGCCATTCTCGGGATAGAGGAAGGATGCTGCGGAGACCCGGCCAGGCGAGTGGGCAACGAGTATCTCTTCCAGACCCTGGCCCAGACCAACATCGAAACCTTTAAGCGTTATCACATAAAAAAAATTCTGACCACCTGCCCCCACTGCTTCAACACGCTCAAAACAGAATATCCGCAGCTTGGTTTCAGCTGTGAGGTGGTGCATCATGCCGAGTTCCTCCAGCAAGCCATCCAGAGCGGCAGCCTGAAATTCGACCATGCTCTGGGAAAAAAGCTTACCTATCATGACCCCTGTTATTTAGGGCGCTACAGCGGCATCTACGAGCCTCCGAGAGATGTGCTCAAATCCATCCCTTCTCTCCACCTCCGGGAGATGGAACATTCCAGAGTCGATTCCCTGTGCTGCGGTGCAGGAGGAGGCTGGATGTGGATGGAGGAGAAAATCGGAAAAAGAATCAACCTCCACCGCCTGGAGGATGCCCTGACAGCAGAGCCTGAATGGATCGCCACAGCCTGCCCGTTCTGCGTGACCATGTTCGACGATGCGATAAAGGATAAAAACATGGAAGACAGCCTTAAGATCTGGGACATTGCCGAGCTGGTGGAACAAGCTATTTTCGGGGAGAAGAAAAAGCCCAGCCTCCCGCCAGAACCCTCGAGCGAACCCCTACCAAAAGATTAGCCTTCTTCGCTAAGACCTTTAAACCCATATTCCCCATATTAAACACATAAATCCCTTAACAAAATCACCCTAAACGGAATCCTGGCTGTTCTCTTTTATAAAGTGGATATGGGGAATATTTATTCAAGTGATTCAACATGTTCAGATAAGCCTTTGAATATTAGAGATAAGACTAAAGTATGATTTTTAAAAAATAATACTTTTGTCCTATATTAAAATTTACTTTTTCTTTGTATAAATGAGCGTTATCATGAAAAAGAGATTAAAGAATTGTCGAGCATATCAAAAAACTACGAAAGTGGATTTCTTTAAATTGGCATGCTTATTGTAATAAAATTGTTAAACATGACTATCGATGCAGAGTTGCAAAACAAAAGCAGGAAAATAATGAAACAAATAGTCGCGATATTTACTATCTGTCTTTTTGTATTTTCTATGGGTATGCTTCATTCTCAATTGGTGCAAATCACTCATGGAGAGTTTAGAAATATCCATTTGCACTGGTTCCCCGATAGCGAGAGGTTGATATCGACGACGAACTAGGGTGGCAAAGTAGGCATGAGCATCATCTCAGCTTCAAATGGAGAGGCGCACAGGGTCGAGATCGGGGATGACTTCTCTGGCGATTATTACACTTCGGTATCTCCTGATGGAAAATGGATCTTGTTCGACGCTCGGAAAAATGGTTCGGGTTTTCAAGTCTGGAAAGTCAGCGTACATGGCGGTGTACCGGAACAGATGACCCAAAACGGCGGGATGATGCCTTCCTGGTCACCCGATGGGAATAAATTTGCATATGTGCATGAAAATGACATTTATGTAAAAGACCTAAAATCAGGTGAGGAACGAAAAATAATAGATGCCAGCAGAGCGGATTTTCATCCATGCTGGTCACCCGATGGACAAAATCTTGCTTTCAATCCAGTTCTTAACGATAACTACGAAATTTGCATCGTTTCTATTTCCGGTGAAAATTTGGTGAATATTTCCGATAATCCATCCAAAGACATCTATCCCTGCTGGTCTCCGGACGGTTCAAAAATCGTCTTCAATTCAGATCGATCGGGAACAGACGATTTATGGATTTATGATGTCAAAAACAAACGCCTCGAACAATTGACATCTGGCAAGAATACGGATACATGTGCTACGTGGTCGCCAGATGGTTCCAAAATCGCCTTTTCATCGGATAGAAGCGGGAAGATTCTGGATGTTTGGACGATCGAGGTAAAGAGTAAGCTCCCAGAAAATCAGTCAAACAGCAAATACCTGGGCCAAAAGCCTCCAGGAATAGTGCCTGAAATATTCGCTCCAGGATTTATCTCAACTGCGAATAATATCGAGTTTGCAGGGACCTTCTCTCCCGATTTTGACGAATATTTCTTCACCAGAAGAAAGACAGGAACGATCGAAAACCGAATCTATCATGTTCGATTCATTGGTGAGCGGTGGACTGAACCTGAACTTGCCCCATTTGGCTATGATTGTTTTGAATTCGAACCGCATATCGCGCCGGAGGGAAATCTGTTGTTTTTTGGGAGCCGAAGACCTGTGGATGATTCAAATGAGCTTGCTCGTGGGACTCGGATCTGGACCACAAAGAAAACCGAGTCCGGGTGGAGTGAACCGGAGTATCTGGGACCTCCCTTCGATGATGCCATGTTCGTCTGTATGGCCGAAGACGGAACGCTGTACAATTCTGGTCTGACAAAATCCGAACCGGATGATGGGAAGTATGGTCCCTGGGAGAAAATTGCCCCTCATCTTTACGGTCCGTATATGCATCCCTGTATCGGACCTGATGAATCCTTTGTCATTTTTGATTCCGATCATGTCCTGCACGGCCAGGGCAAGTCGTTGCTTATCAGCTTCCGTAAACCGGATGGTTCGTGGGGAGATATCATCTCATTCAGAAAACTCGATCAATTCAAGAACCTGGAGAAATTTGGGATACCAATGTTGACCCCTGATAAAAAGTATTTATTTTTTTCCTATAGGGGAGATATTTACTGGGTGGATGCAAAGACCATAGAAAATCTTAGACCAAAAGAGTTGAAGTAAAAGGAAAAATCATGAAACCAAAATCAATATGTATTGGAATTCTATTGTGCGCAATTATTGTATTTGAAAGTTGCGCTCAAGGGGATGATGTTCCGGTTTTTAAGGGTCCCTACCTCGGCCAGAAGCCGCCGGGGAGTACACCGGAGGTTTTTGAGTCGAAAGTCGTTTCCACAGGTCTCGATGAATTGAATTCGGTGTTCTCACCTGATGGGCGGGAGTTTTATTTCTGTGTGCGGAATTTTTCAGGAGCAGTGTCGATTTTTCAGATGAAAATGAAAGGCGAGAATTGGTCGCAGCCAAAGTTACTGCCATTCGCATCCAGGTACGGAGACATCGATGTGACGATGTCTCCCGATGGCAGCAAAATTCTGTTCAGTTCATTAAGGCCGATACCAGGCAGTGAAAAGCCGAAAGAAGACTATGATTTCTGGATGATAGAAAGAAAGGGAGATACTTGGGGAAGTCCGATCTATCTGGGTGAAGATATCAATTCAGATAGCCATGACTTTTATCCGATGATGGCAGACAACGAAACAATTTACTTCTCAAGCCAAAGGGAAGGTCCTGAGACAAACAACATTTACAGATCGGAATTTGTTGAAGGAAGATATTTGAAAGCCGCTAAGCTCAGCGATGCAATAAATACAGAACATAGAGAGTTTGATCCTTATGTCTCGCCTGATGAGAGCTTCCTTATTTTTACTTCGAATCGTCCCGAAGGATTCGGATCAAGTGATTTGTACATCAGTTTTAAAGATCAAGAAGGCAAGTGGATGATTGCTAAGAATATGGGCGATAAAATCAATACCCCCGGTTCTGAATACTGTCCGATGATTTCGCCAGATGGAAAATATATTTTCTTTACAGGTGCAAGAAGAAATGGAAGAAGAATCCCGGATAAACCGTTCACCTATGAGGATTTCATGAATGATCATAACAGGGCGAAAAACGGATTGAGCGATATTTTCTGGGTGGATGCCAGAATCATCGAAGATCTATAACCAAAAAAAAATAATTAAAATAAATTCATGGAATGTATTCAGCGAGAGGAGTGATCTGAATGAAATTCAGAATAATTTTGGTCTGTGCTGTGTTGATGTGCAGCATGGGGATGAAGGTTCATACAGAAATTCCGGTGGCTAATGTTTTTGAACTTATGGACGAGATCAACCGGGTAAAAAAAGATGCTCTATGGCCAGGATTTCATCCGGGGGAAATCCCCACAGCGATATTTGACGGTATCAATACATATCTCTTCAAACATCCTTCACCGCCCGAGGCATTCATGGTTTTAAGGGAAAAGGAGGATGCATGGGTGTTTAAGGGTCAGTACAGTCAGGTAAGGGGAAACAGTAGAGTGCAGCTTAACGGCACCTGGACGGCGACATCCGTTCTGAGAACCCATTCCAGGCTTACAGGGGAGAAATATTCTAGGCAAAACTTGGCAGGTATCATAATTCATGAGCAGTTCCATGTATTCCAGAAACTGAAACACCCGGATTGGCGTCCGAATGATGGGTATCTCTTCAATTATCCTTTAGATACTCCGGAAATGTTAGCTCTCCGAAGACTAGAAACAGAAGCCTTGCGAAGAGCGGTCATTGCCCCGAGCCATGAGGAGGGATCCGGATGGGTGAAAGAAGCCCTTAGGTGGCGGGATAAAAGACACCTACTTTTAGACGATGTTCTCATTCGATACGAAGGAGAACTGCAGAGTTTTGAAGGCTTGGCCGAATACATTGAATGTAGGTCGGGCGGCAAAGATCTTGCCCGGATTCCTGTGGATCCCGGATTCGCTCCCGCTGCAATCCGGCATCTGGGGTATCTTCTGGGCCGATGGACAGCGGCCATTCTCGACAGGCTGGATCCTTATTGGAAAGAGACTATGGAGTCGGGGAAGGCAGAGTATCTCCATGAGATTCTCGAAACGACTGTGCCCTCTTCCGATCATACATTTGTATTTTCAGATGAAGAACAGAAATCATTCTTGCAAAAGGCCAAAGAAGATATTGAGGACAGAAGGAAGACTGTAGAAAGACTGAGGAAGGAATTCGAATCCCAGCCGGGATACCGGATTGAAATTGCTTCCTTCAAAACACCACTTGGACTGGTGATGTTTTTTGCCGACCGAACAGAAGCCCTCTCTCAAAGGGAACTGCTTCACGGATTTTTACTGGTGCTGCGGAATGACATAGGGGCAATCACGGTACGGGAATTGTTGAGTCTCACAGAGAATAACGGATCTACAGGTGTGGAAAAACTTACGGTCGCCGGGATCACAGAAAAACCCGTGATCGAGAATATTGAAGGCAAAATTAAGATAACAGCCAAAGGATTCCATGCTGAATTCAGCGAAGCCGAAGTAGAAGAGCACCAAAATGGAATAAGAATTGTGCTCCATTAATGGAATGCGCGTTAAATGACAAAAACTTTCTGGAATAACTTTTGTGAGGCCGAAAATAGGTGTCCACACCGTGTCCACACGGATTTTATGAAGAAAAGTCTACTTTTGGCATGAACAGACGCAATGGACTCAAAATCCAGCGGGATGCATAATCCCATGAGGGTTCGAATCCCTCCTCCGGCACCGGTTTTCCCCAGAAAAAATGTCATTTTCTTTAGGTTTTTGCATTAACATATGATACCGTTTTTCCAGCTTAACGTTAAAAAATAAAATGGATTATTCTTTCCCTTAAAAAAGCAGGGTTATCCGCCGAGAATCTCGTGGAAAGCTGAGATGGCCTTATCTATGTCCTCATCCCCGATATCTTTATGGGTCACAAAACGAATCCCTCCTGTAGTGGCCAAGGCCAGTATTCCCCTTTCCTTCATCTTGGTCAGAAATTCCGGGATGGATATTCGGGAGCGCTCTAAAGCAAAAATGATGATGTTGGTCTGGATGTGTTCCGGGTTGAGAGAAATTCCGGGAAGACCTGCTATGGTAGCGGCTAACTTTTTGGCTCTCTCGTGGTCTTCTTTCAACCTGTCGACCATCTCTGTCAGTGCCACGATTCCCGGAGCAGCGAGGACTCCCACTTGTCTCATTCCGCCGCCGAGCGCCTTTCTCACCCGGCGGGCATAATCTATGCTTTCCTTGGGTCCGACAAGGACGGAACCGACAGGAGCGGACAGACCTTTGGAAAGACAGAACATCAAGGAATCGCCGATTTTCGCGTATTCCTTGACAGGAATGCCGCTGGCCGTGCTAGCGTTAAACACCCGTGCTCCATCGAAATGGATCTTGATGCTATGTCTGTCGGCAATCTCTCGAATGGCCTTGAGGTTCTCCATCGGCACCACTGCACCGCTCCAGTTGTTATGGGTGTTTTCAACGCAGATGAGCGAAGTACGCGGAATGTGGACTGAAGGCTTGCGGATATTTCTCTCCACCTCTTCAGGGTCCATCGCCCCGCGATTGGAGGAGAGCGGCCTGGGTGTGACCCTTGAGATAAAAGTCATATGCGTGGATTCCATGTTGTAGATATGAGACCGGGACTCGATGATCACCTCTTCCAGTTCTCTGGTCCAAACCTTGATGGCGATGGAATTCGCCATCGTTCCCGAGGGAACGTAAAGACCCGCTTCTTTTCCCATCACATCTGCAGCCAAGGCTTCCAGCTTCTGCACGGTGGGGTCATCACCGAGAACATCATCTCCCACTACAGCTTCGGCCATTGCCTTTCTCATCTTTTCTGTGGGTCGGGTGACAGTATCGCTTCTAAAATCTGAATATTCAGGCATCGATTGTCTCCTTTTCACTGAGGCCTCATTATAAATAATATCATCTCCCTCAGCAAACCTTTTTTTTTAAGAACTATCAGGGCTCAGCCTGGATGGTGCAAAACGTGTGCTCAGGCTTGAGGAAACTATTTCACCGTTTACTTGGTTATAAATCTATGGTATAGATAACTTCTATTTCTTTTGTAGTACTCGATCATGCTGCCTCCAAGAATTTATCGCATTTCGCTTTACTCACTCATTTTCCTCATCATCTTCTTCTTGAGCTCCATCCTCGCCTACCACATGGTTCTGAAAGGAGAACTGGTCACTGTGCCCGACCTTATCGGGAAAACGCTCGAAGAAGCACGGCAAGTGCTGGGCAGCAAAAGGCTATCCATTGTCCAAACAGGAATCCAGTTCGACAGGCAGTGGGAGAGAGGAAGGATCATCTTTACCGAGCCTCCTCCGGGTTCAAAACTGAACATTAACGGCATGGTCAAAGTCATCCTGAGTGCTGGCAGAGAGAAAGTCATCACCCCCCGATTAATTGGTGAAGACTTTACATCCATCGGACAGATCCTCGAAGATGCCGGTGTGGTCAGAGGATTGATTTCAAATGTCCACTATTCCCGGCGTGCAGCGGGAAAAATCATGGCTCAAAATCCTCAATATCAGGAAGAGGTAGGGAGAGGGACTGCCATCAGCATCCTGGTCTGCGAGGGAGAGAGGGAAGAGAGCTATCTCATGCCGGATTTGATCGGGAAAAAGGCTGAAGTGGTGATCCCCTGGCTGCGGAGCTTGAACTTTAAGGTCGAGGATGTTCGAGACACCTACTACCCTGGCCTCAGCTCTGGAATCATAATCAAGCAGTCTCCCCATCAAGGCTACATGATTCAAAAAAATTATCCCATCACACTGGAGGTCAGCAAATAATGGCTCAAATCGCTCCATCCATTTTATCCGCGGATTTTGCCCGAATCGAAGAGGCAGTAAAAATAGCCGATGAAGCAGGCGCTGACCTGATTCATATCGATATAATGGACGGTCATTTTGTCCCCAACCTCACTTTCGGACCTCAGCTCGTCGCATCTATCCGGAAAAAGACTTCATTGCCCCTTGATGTTCATCTCATGGTGGAGAACCCGCGTTCATTCATCCCTCTTTTTGTTGAAGCGGGGGCAGATTGGATCTCCATCCATCTCGAAGCCTCTATTCATCTTCATAAAGACATCACCATGATCAAGGAGTACGGTAAAAAGGCCGGGCTGGCCCTGAATCCGGCTACCCCCCTCCACCTGATGAATGAGATTCTCAGCGAGATGGATTTCATTCTGCTCATGACGGTCAATCCTGGCTGGGGAGGTCAAGGATTCATCGAATCCTGTCATTCCAAGATCTCTAAGCTTAAAAGCTGGATAAACGGCCAAAACCTGAAAATCCCGATAGAGATTGATGGAGGAGTCAAACTTTCCAACATGGAGGACCTGATCAAGGACGGTGCTGATATCCTGGTCGCGGGTTCCGCAGTCTACGGCGAAAAAGATCCCAAAGAAACCATCATAAAAATGAAGGAGCTGGCTCAAAAGGCCGGAAAACCATGACCTGCTTGGTGACCGGAGCTGCAGGATTTATCGCCTCGCATCTCTGCCGAAAGCTGCTCATAAAAGGCCATAAGGTCCTGGGTATCGACTCGTTTACCGACTATTACCCGAGGTGGATCAAGGAAAAAAATCTCGACACTCTTACAGGATCTGAAAATTTTGAATTCATCGAAAAGGACCTGACCGAGATGGATTTAAAGAGCGCTCTTCGAGATGCGGATTACGTATTCCATCACGCCGCTCAGGCAGGAGTCAGGGCAAGCTGGGGAGATCATTTTTCTGTTTACTCCAAGAATAACATTGAAGCCACGCAAAAACTGTTGGAAGCATCCAAGGACACCCGTCTCACAAAATTCATCTTTGCCTCCTCTTCTTCTGTCTATGGATCCTGCCCGGAGCTTCCCATGTCAGAAACAAGCCCTCTCCACCCTTTTTCTCCTTACGGGGTGACCAAGCTCGCTGCCGAACACCTCTGCCTTCTGTATCATAAAAATTACGGGGTCCCCTGCGTGTGCCTCAGGTTTTTTACCGTCTACGGCCCCGGGCAGCGTCCGGATATGGCATTTCACAAATTTTTCAAAGCCATCGTTGAAGATAAAGAAATCCCTGTTTACGGAGAAGGCGGCCAGACCAGAGATTTCACTTATATCGATGATGTCATAGAAGCCAATCTTGCTTCTCTCGAAAAAGGCAAGACTGGAGAAGTGTACAATATAGGAGGAGGAAACCGGAAGAAGCTCAAGGACCTCTTCCCTGTTTTCGAGGAGATATGCCAGAAAAAGATCAAGGTTAAAAAGCACGAGAAACAGCCAGGAGATGTCCCGCATACATTCGCCAGGATCGAAAAGGCCCGGAAAGACCTCGGTTTTTCTCCTCAAACCCAACTGCAGGAGGGGCTCAAAGAAGAGTGGAGGTGGGTTCAGAGTCTATATCATTCTTGAATGGAGTACAACCATGAGTGGAAAAAGAAATAGCTCATTCGTGAAAACCACGTCTGCCATCACCGTTTCCATCCTCTGCATCATGATCATCTCAGGATGCAAGACAAAGAAACCAGTGATAGAACCGGAGATCGCCTCTTCGGAAGAAGCCTTGTACAGGCAGGGTGAAAAATACATTAAAAAAGACCCGGAGAGAGCCCGCCTCTACTTCAGGCAGGTCATCGATTCCTTTCCCAAGGGCTTCTATGCCCAGCAAGCTCAGCTGGCCATCGCTGATTCCTACTTTCAAAAAGGAGATGAAGCAAATATGATCCTCGCTTCCTCGGAGTACAGGGAGTTCATCAAGTATTACGGCTTCAGCCCCTCGGCACCGTATGCTCAGTATCAGGTGGCCATGACTTATTATAAAAAAATCCTCAGCCCGGGAAGAGATCAGGCGAAAACACAACTGGCTGTTGAAGAATTCAAGAGGGTTCTGACGAACTACCCCACCAGTGAAGAGGCCAAGCAAGCCCAGGAAAAAATACTGGGATGCGAAGAAAGGCTGGCTGCACATGCCTTCCAGATAGGACGTCACTATCATAAAGTTGGAGCTTACCGAGCTGCGATCTCCAGGCTGAGGGAAATCCTGACTGCTTATCCCAGTTTTTCCAAGATGGACAGGGTGTATTTTTTTCTGGGGGCATCCTATTTCAAGGGCAGACTCGCTCCTCAGAGCGCCTCTTACTTCACTAAGTTGGTATCCGATTATCCTCAAAGCAAATTCGCTAAAAAAGCCCAGAAATTCCTTGAAGAAATCGACAAGATGAGAAAGGAAGCCGAAAAAAAGGCTCCTCCGAAAAAAAAGATTGATTAATATTCGAGGCCAGGAGAATTAAATGAGAAAAACACGCGTTCTCTTTTTATCTGTTCTATTGAGCCTGACATTCATTCCTTTCTCACCGGCGTATGCTCGGGAGCAGAATCTGTTCAATGCTGTCTCCATAACCCCTGGAATCGGGTTTGAATATTTCACACGAACCATAAACTGGGATGATGAACACATATCAAAGCTCAGATATCGTTTCATGACTATAGATATGGAAGTCGAGCTCCAGAGAGGTATTTCTATACGGGCTGTTCTCGGCTATTCATCCTCCAACTATGACGCCCTGACCTTCAGGGAACTTCCTGTTTCTCTCGAACTGGATGTAGGATACATAAAAGGATATATTCTTGGGGCTAATGTCAAAAAAAGCCTGGTTCAATCGGAAGAGCTAAAGATAGATGCATCCGCTGAGTTTTTCTATTGTATCGGGAGCAAGAACGAATGGGAGTTTCCGCCGGATTTTGTGGTGGCAGGGAGCGCTGAAGGAAGACCCACCTGGATGAGAGCTTCCATTGGCCCGGTATTCACCTATACCGGGTTCGAGTCGATCTATCCCTATCTGTATTTAAGCTTCAACAAGCTCTGGGGAAAATTCCGTATGGAAGAGATCATAGAGGACCTCACCGGAACCGAGGACCAGAAAATATACGGGGAGAGCTCGGTCTGCATCGGCCTTGGATTCACCTTCAAGCTCACCGAATCCCTCAGCTTTAAACCGGAAGTCAATTTCTTCCCGTATAAGGATGGCGTGGATTCAGGTATAATGATCAGGGCGATGTACACATTTTATTGATCCAACGGAGGGCATCATGAAAAGAGAAAAAATAATCTTTGCTTTCATCCTCATGCCTTTCTTTCTCTTTTCACTCAATTTAACTCTTTTCAAGATTGGAACCGGTAAGACGAGAAGCGTTTTTTCTATCCAGCAGCAAGCGAGATCCTCCCTCCCAGAAGACTCTCCATCCTCTGACAAAAAAAACCTTACCCTCGACAAAGACTCTCTGGAATACAAAACCTCCCTCCCGAAGAGAACAGGGAAAGAGAATGCTCAATCTGGCCAGTCGAATAGACCCGAAAGATACCGGATAGACGGCTCCGGCTTGTCCAGGATTGAGAGAACTCAAGCAAAAGAGCCGTCTTTCTCTCGGGATAGATTCATGGTTATAAACGAAGGAAACCCGTACCGTGTTAGCGAAAGACGCTATGTTCCCGGTCAGGTGCTCGTCAGGTTCAGGCCTGCAGTCTCCGACCAGATGAGAGAAGTTGCCATAAACTCTTATCAGGCCCGGAAGATCAAGAGGATCCCTGGACTGGACATCTATCAGCTCCAGATCCCAGAATACATGTCTGTTGAGGAGATGGTCTATCTGCTCAGGCAAAATCCAGACATAGAACTTGCCGGACCCAATCTCATCCGGCACATCTCCAGGACTCCTAACGATCCCTATTTCGTAGAGCAGTATGCTCTCTACAACTCCGGCCAGGAAGTCGGCCCTCCAGCAAGTCCCCAATCCGGCACTCTCAGAGCCGATATCAAAGCCAGGGAAGGATGGGATGAAACAATCGGAAGCGAAGAGGTGGTCATCGCCATTCTTGATACAGGAGTGGATTTTAACCATCCGGACCTGGACGACAAGCTTCTGTCGACCGGTTACGATTTTGTCAACGATGACACCGACCCTACCGATGACCACGGGCACGGAACGTTTGTGGCTGGGATCGCAGCAGCTGAGACCAACAACGGGGAAGGCATCGCTGGAGTCGCCTGGAACTGTATGGTACTGCCGATAAAAATCGCTGACAGCTCGGGCGGCATTATTATTTCTGAA
>JAOUKO010000343.1 GCA_029882525.1 Candidatus Aminicenantota bacterium
TTTTGTGCCATCCCAGATCGTGATTCCTTTGGCAAGGAGCTCTGCATCTTTAAACTGATAGATGGCTTTTAACTCTTCTTTCAAACGAGCAACAAATTTTGCCTCCTTCTCTATTATTGAAGGATCTATATGAACAATGAAAGGCTCTGAAAAAGAAGATATGGTCACCTCCGCACCCGGTTTTGCTTCATCTCGGATTCCCTTGAAAAGAAGTGATTCAAAGATGATTTTTTCCTGGGCTATTACAGTGTTAACCACAAGAATATTTAAAGCTAAAATACAAGTGAATTTTATAAATTTTCTCATTTTAGCCTCCATTATTCTTGATTTCAGAGAACCAGATGAATGAGATTTCAGGAGTTTGATAAATATAAGCTCTGGCTTTTTTGCCTTCTATTTCAACATGTTTAATCAATACCCTTGGCGTTTCTTTCACAAAAACTTCCGCTTCAGGAGATTTTCTTTGATAATTTATTTGAACCATCAGGATTAATCCGGTGGCAACAACTAAGATAAGTCCGACAGCTGCCCACTTCCACTTTTTGAAAAAGAATGTCTCGAGTGTCTTTTCCGCTTTGAATGATTTTTTTCTCTGAGAGTAAAGTTTTTCTCTTATTTGAGGCCACATGCTTACTTCTTTCGCTATCCAGTCTGGATCAGCCAGCATGTCCCTCAGTTGGCTCTCTATTTCCGTTTCTTTTTGACAATTTGAACATACGGAAAAATGTTTCTCTATTAAAAGAGACCGAAACCTCTTCACAGGGAAAAGCGTGTATAAAAGCCTGTATAACCTACACATTTTTTTCCCTCATCAATATTCTTTTGAGCTTTCTTTTGGCGTTAAAAAAGAGTACCCGGGCTGTGCTCTCTGCGCAGCCGAGCACCTGGGCAATCTCTTTGGCTGAATATCCCTCGTTTATTTTCAAGGAGAGCACTGTCCGCTCTTTCTCATCCAGATTATTTAAGATCGGGCTGAAGACCTCAGAATTCTCGATTCTTATTTTCTTATTTTTATCGTCTGTGAATAATTGTTCTTCTTTACGAATTTTGTTGACGAATTTAGCTGATGATTTTTCCTTTTTTTTCCTGTCCAGACATCTTTTATAAGCAATAGAATAAAGCCAGTTTTTAAAACTTCTGGTCCGGTCAAAACGGTTTAAATGGAGGAAGCACTGGATAAATGCCTCTTGTGTTATGTCTTTTGCTTCTTCCTTATTTCTCAGGATATTCCAGGTCAATCCAAGCAGGGAAGTCTGATACTTTGTTACCAGCATTTCAAACGCCTCAACATCTCCGGATAAACAACGAGAGATGATTTCGCTCTCTTCCATTAATGATTTTTTCATAATGAATACGATTCAGCCCAGGCAAACGTTTATAAAATTGGGACAAAGCTTAAAAATAAGTTCCCACCGTAAAGCGGAAGGTGAAATGGGAATCATCGGGATCGATCTTGCGGTTGTTGTAAGAGAAGATGATCCGAATAGGCAGAGGCAGCCTTTTATAGAATATCCGCAACTCCAAGCCCGCTGAAGAGTACATATCCCTTAAGCGGATCCTCTGGTCTAAAGAATGGGCATTTCCCATATCATAGAACAGGACTGCATAAAGAGGTCCGAAAACAGGCATGATGTACTCGGCGTTGAATATCAGGGCCTTTTTGCCTCCGATGTTCGTTCCCAGCTCGCTTCTCGGCCCGATGCTGTAGACACCATATCCTCTGATAGAGCGTTCTCCGCCGAGAAAATATCTTTCCCAGAAAGGGATAGAAGAATCCCCGAGAGCTTCGACATGCTGATAATCTATGTAAAACCCGGCCGCATGCTCTCCGAACAGACGGTGGAATAAGCTCCAGGCAAAACGAGACTTTACGATGCTGATATCTCCTCCGAGGAAAGAGCCGGCGAATTTAAAAGAAGCTGAAAAGAGGTTTTTCCTGTATGGGAATGACGGCGTCTCCAGGTTGGTATGAAAGACAGACACGATGGCACTGCTGAAGTCATAATTCCCCAGCCCGAACATAGTCGTGAATACCGGGTCAATGTCTGGCTCTCCCTCTCTTTGTTCATCCGGAAGCTTGATGTTCACATTCTCATATCCGTAGGTGAGGTTGGCTCTCCAGTATCCCTTGATTAATGCCCCGGTGATGAAGTTCACACCTATGCTTCTCCTGTTGAAAAGGTCGGGCAGGATGTTGTCACGGTAATAAACATTCAGCCCGAAATTGATCGGGTAGTCGAGAAGGTAGGGCTCGGAGAGGTCAAACATATAATCCTTGATCTTTCTTCCGGACTCAAAAGTGAAGTGCAGGATCTCCCCTGCGCCCAGGAGGTTAATGGTGGCGTAGTCCAGAGCCAGATAGAGCCCGCCATAGCCGTTGTATCCGCCAGAGATACGATAGTCGCTCTTCAGCCGCTCTTTAACATGAACGATAACATCGATATTTGTGGGGTCATCGGGAACGGGCTTGAGTTCCGGCTCTTTTTCGACCTTCACCACACCCAACTGGTTTATCCTGAGCAGGCCCTCCTCGAAAAGTTTAAAGTTAAACCTGTCTTTCTCTCTGACCAGAATTTTCTTTCTCATGATCTTGTCTTTAACAAAGGAATTGCCCTTGAATTCAAGCCTGTTCAGGTAGGTCACCTCGCCTTCGAAGATTTTGAATCTCACATCTATTCTTTTTTGATCGTGATCAGGAGTTTCAACAGGTGTAATCCGGACATAAAGATATCCTTTTTCGAGATAGAGCCTTGTCATCTCCTCAACGCTTTTCTCTCTGTCTTTTGAAGTGTAGACCTGTCCTCGCTTAAGTCTTATAGCATTCTCTAATGTTTCGGTAGACAGAGCTTCATTTCCTTCGACCCGAGCATCCCCGACTTCATAACGCTCTCCAGCCTGGACTGGGATGATGATTTTTTTCATTCTCCGTGTCTTGAGGTTGATACCCCTTTTGGTGATATCACCGATTCTCGGCTCGCCAACATCTGCATTCATGAAGCCGTGGTCTTGAAGCATTCGTTTAATGCTGGCCAGGTCTTCATCGAGCTCGCTCTCTCTGAAGATATCTCTCCCTGTTATCCAGGACTCAATACTAT
>JAOUKO010000344.1 GCA_029882525.1 Candidatus Aminicenantota bacterium
CGTGGCCCATGAAATCAACAATCCTCTGACTTCCATCCTGATCAATACCCACCTGATGCTGGAGAAGACAGAGAAAACCCATCTCTTCCATGAGTACTTGAGCCTTATCGCCGATGAAACCATCCGCTGCACGAATATCGTCAAAGGACTTCTCGAATTCTCCAGACAGAACCCACCCCAGAAGACGTATACGGATATCAATGAAATTATCAGACAAACCCTCCAGCTTCTCGTGCACCAGGCCGCATTCCACAATATCCGCGTGACCAGAAAGCTGGGCGAATCCCTGCCGCAGATCAAGGTCGACAAAGACAAGATCAAACAGGTCTTCTGGAACCTGATGATCAACGCTGCTGAAGCGATGCCCAAAGGCGGGACTCTGACCATCGCCAGCCGGCTTTCAGAGGATGAAAAATACGTTGAGGTGATGTTCACTGATACAGGAGTCGGGATCCCGGCAGAGTATTTAAACAAACTCTTTGACCCCTTCTTCACCACCAAGGGCAGCGGAACCGGACTTGGATTGGCGGTAAGCTACGGCATCATCGAACAACACCAGGGAAAGATCGAAGTCAGGAGTGAACCTGGTAAGGGTTCGGTGTTCACCATCAGGTTACCCCGCATAGATTAAGAAGAAAACAAAGGAGGCCATCATGAATGATGAAGCCATGAGAAAAATCCTGGTCGTCGATGATGAGATAACCGTATGCAAGAGCATCCGGAATGCCATTCTCTCCGATGAGCATACGGTGGATACGGCGTTGAGCGGAGAAGAGGCTCTTAAAAAAGATGAAGAGGAATGTTATGACCTGATCATCACTGACCTGATGATGCCCGGAATAAGCGGTCTGGACCTGCTGAAAACCCTGAAACAGAAAAGACCCGAAGTGAACGTGATAATGGTCACCGGTTACCCGACCATAAAAACAGCGGTTCAGTCGATCAAGATCGGAGCCTTCGATTACATTCCCAAACCGTTCACTCCCGACCAGCTCAGAAGCCTGGTCTCACGCGCCTTCAAGAAAATCGAGAGCGAGGAAAAAGCAGCCAAAAAGCCTTCTCGGCAGAAAATGCCGCCCGGTCTGCATTACATGATCGGTCACACCTGGCTGCACAAAGAAAACGGGGAACTGATCACGGTCGGCGTGGTCCAGGATTTCCTCAAACCGGTCGGGATCATTACCCATCTCGCTCTCCCCCCGGTCAGCGACTCCGTGAATCAAGGGGAAGAATGCGCCAAGATCACCGACGCTGATCAATTCAACCACCGGATCTGGTCCCCCGCCACGGGCAGGATCATCGAAGTCAATGAAAAACTGAGGGGAGACTTTACTTTGCTTCGAAAGGACCCCTACGGTGAGGGATGGCTGTTCCGGATGGAGCCGACTAACCTGGAGGAAGACCTGAAGGGCCTTATCCTCTCCGACTAAAACAGCCGCTGTTTCCATGAAAAGCACTTCTCTTCATCCGCCTGCCAGAGAGAACCTGATCAACACAGGAAAAATCTTGATCGCTGAATTCGACCAGAAAAAATTCGCTTTTCTCAATTCAAGGGCCGAATGGGAGGAGAACCCGAAAACCACAAGGGAACGGATCATCAACGAGATCTTCTACCAGGTTTGGCGGCAAGCGGAAGATCAAAGGCTTCCCCTTCTCCTCAGGATCCTCTCCCCGTTAACGCGGGAAAAATCCTGGCCTGCGGTCAAAAGACTAAAATGCGCTCTTCTGGCCAAAGCCGCACCGCCTTTTCCCTCACTGTCCGAGGATGATGTCGACCGGGTCATCCTCCAGTCCTATTCTCAGGCTAAACGTCCTGAAGAATTCCATCCGCTCCTCCTCACCCTGGATGTACTAACCTGGATCATCCTCTATGAATCCCTCCGGACAGCCGCCGGGTCATCTGTCCCGGAGTGGGATGCCGCCTCACGGGCATATAAAAAAGACTGCACAGAACAACTCCAGGCCTTGAATGACCTGCTGGAATGCCTGCCCGAGAGGGAAGAAGCTGCTTCGCTCATCTCATCCTCTCTTGACGAGCTGAAAAAGGCCTTTCCTGATGTCATCGAGCCCATTCCCAGGCTGATCCATGAGGAAGAAAAGCTGACAAAAGCCATCCGGCAGCTTCTCCATAAAGGGGAAGACGTCAAAAAGAGGGATGAATGTTATTATTTGATCGCCGAAAAAATCCAGCCGCCGCTGGGAGTCGCAGCGCTCACGCCGCCTTCACTCCTGTATCCCTGCTCAAAGCTTCTCCTGGACGAAAGCATCGAAATCTCGAGCGGCATTCAGTACCAGGCATCGGTCATCCTCAGCGTCCTTCAAGACCCCCGCTCCACTGAGACCCTGAAAAAGGCGCTGGATAGTTTTCCGCTCCACCTCTCCAAGATTCGAGAGAACCTCATCTATACGCTGGGAAACCTGAGAGAAAAGGAAGCGGCGACAGCTATCATCCGCGTCCTGGAAGCCCCGGATGAGATAAAAACGCCTCAGGACTTCCAGAAAGGGAAAACCTGTCTGCTGCTCAAACAAAAGGAAGAAGCTCTCTGGGCACTGGGAAAGATCGGCTTTGAATCCCTCGAGCACCTTCCCAGCCTGGTGAGATACGCAGACCACCCCTCGGAAAAGCTGAAAACATATCTCGCCTGGACCCTGGGAGAACTGGGAAAAGCCCAGAAAGAGAGGCTTGGCGGAGTGAGCGCCGAGATCGTCATCGCTCTCCTCAGATTATTGAAAACCAAGAACAGAATGGTCTTCGAAGAGACCGTCAGCGCCTTGAGAAAAATCGACATTCCGGAATTCACCCATTCCCTCTACCTGTATCATGTTGGCGCTGTGAGCATCCTGGGCCTCAAGCCAGCTCAGAAAGGCCTGTTCGAGCTCTCGGAAACTCTCTATCACCTGTTTGACACCCAGAAGAGAGCCATCATCGCCATCAACGGAGACTCGGGCACGGGAAAAACATATTTCTGCGAGGCGATCAAGAATGGATTCGGCGATGTCCGGGCGGACGAAATCCTCTATCTGATGCGCGACAGAAAGAAAGACCACAAAATATTCAACCGGATCCTG
>JAOUKO010000003.1 GCA_029882525.1 Candidatus Aminicenantota bacterium
CGGTCGGGACCATGCCCCTCTTCTCGGTGGAAACGTCGACTTCTCGAAAATGAGGTCTGCCCTTTCGGTTGTAAGACACCAAAGCCTGAACCACTTCCCAGCCGAGTTTGCCCTTCTTGGCCATCTCTGTGATCTCTTCCAGGGCTGTCCTGTTGTCATACGGAGTGGGCCGGTGAGGCCGGGGTGAAAGGAGGGCATCATAGATGTCGCAGACAGCAATGATCTCTATCATCTGATCTTCCAACCGGATTCCGAGAGGGTAACCGGACCCATCTCTTCGTTCATGGTGTTCCTTGGCTGCCCAGGCGGCGAATCGCCCGTGATCTTTAAGAAAATAGCTGAGCAGCACAAAACCGGCTAAAGTATGATGTTCAACGATGATCCTTTCCACATTAGTCAGCGCTTCTGTCTTATTCAAAATCTTTGAGGGAACGCTGACTTTGCCATAATCATGTATGGTCCCGGCCATGACATCTATGATCCAGTCCTCGGGTTCTCCCAGCAGGTCTCCAGCCATGAGCACGGACAGGGCAAACACCAGCAGCGTGTGGCGGTAGGTGTAGGCATCCTTCACTTTAAAGAAGTCAAAAAACTGAAGAAGAGGCGGAATAAAAGGGATCTTATTCATCAGGGTCAAGGCATTGGCTCTGTTTATTCCCTGGAAGATCACGTCATAGGGGGGATTCTGGAGAAAACGGCGCAGGTCTTGAAAAAGAGTGCCGTGCTCCAGAAAGGCAAGCTTCTTATAAGTTGTGTCCTTATTCGTGGCGATCAATTTGTCCAGGACATCAGGCGTCAGCTCCGTACCGCCGGCGAGAAGCTGTTTGTATTCCAAAGTATAAACGGGACAGACGAGCTTAGGAGCTTTCATCAATCTCGGTCCTTTCTGTTCCGGTTAAACAGGATATGAAATTTCATTCTCACAGGATTTGATCTTCTCCCGGGCCTCGGTTTTTCACTTTTCTATCCGGTATCCACCGCTAAGCTTATCCTCTCATTTCTACCACAGTGAACAGGCGGGGTCAATTATAAAAGAAAAAATTTGTCGAATGAATATAACGGCAGTGACCAGATGCCAACCGCTTGACTTTTGGATTCCTGTCTCCTACTATCTAACCAGTTTTATAATCTGACATAAAGCTATAGCGACTGATACAAATCCACGCCAATTCAAGGAGCAGGAAGGCCTTCAATCAGGAGGGAAAAAATCAAATGAAAAGATTATTCATCTTCTTACCTCTGCCCGTTTTTATCTGTGTTTTTTCTTTGAGCTGCCAGAATAGACAAACTTCTGATCACTATGAGGAAGTTTTAAAAAATTTTCAGAATCCTCCTTCGGACTTTCGCAGCGCGCCGCTCTGGGTATGGAATGACAGGGTGACCCGCGAGCAGGTTGATTCACAGCTGGCTGATTTCAAGGAACACGGAATCGGCGGAGTTTTTATTCATCCCCGGCCCGGACTCATCACTCCTTACCTATCAGAGGAATGGATGACATTATGCCGCTGCGCTGTTGAAGTCGGCAGACAATTGGGCATGAAGATCTGGCTTTACGATGAGAACTCCTACCCCTCCGGTTTTGCTGGCGGTCACGTGCCTGCTGCTATGCCTGATGCATCTGGCAGGGGACTCATGGTAACCCAGGTTCAAAAGCTTCCAGAGAAATTCGCTTCTCCCCCCTTACTTGTCCTGAAAGAGACTGCCTCTGGTTTCGAAGACATAACTCAGGCAGTATCAAATCAAAGCTTTTCTGAGGGAGAATATTTCATTTTTGACCTCAAAGAGGCGAATCCCTCTCCTTGGTTTGGCGGGTATACTTATGTGGACCTGATGCGCCGCGATGTGACCGATAAGTTTCTGGATGTCACTTTGAATGCCTACAGGAAGGTCATCGGCGATGAATTCGGAGCCACGGTCCCAGGCGTTTTCCAGGATGAGGCTCACATCCTGCCTGTCGGAGGAAGGGATGTTGTCAACTTCACTCCGGCTCTTTTCGATGAGTTCAGGAACAGATGGGGATACGATTTAAAGCGGCATTTGCCTTCTCTCTTCTGGGAAAAAGGGGATTGGAAGCGTGTCCGGCACAATTATTATGCCACTCTGCTTGAGTTGTTCATCGAAAACTGGGCTAAGCCCTACTATGATTACTGCGCTCAGAATAATCTTGTGTTCACCGGCCACTACTGGGAGCACGAATGGCCCAGGCCGCGCCTCTCCCCAGATAATATGGCCCTGTGCGCTTACGCCCACATGCCAGGCATCGATTGCCTCATGAACGAATGGGAGACTGACGCCCATGCCCAGTTCGGAAACACCAGGGCTGTTAAAGAAATTCGCAGCGCTGCCAACCAACTGGGAAAACGGCGAACACTGTCCGAGACATACGGAGCGAGCGGCTGGGATTTGACCTTCTTTGACCAGAAGCGGATCGGGGACTGGGAGTATGTTCTGGGAGTGAATTTTCTCAACCAGCATCTTTCCTATGTCACGATTAAAGGGGCCAGAAAACGTGATCATCCCCTCTCCTTTTCCTATCATGAGCCTTGGTGGCATTCCTATAAAATTCTCGCTGACTATTTTGGACGGCTTTCATTGGTCATGAGCAGCGGCCTGCAGCAAAACCGCATCCTGGTCCTTGAGCCAACGTCCACGGCCTGGATGTATTACTCGCCAGATAAATCTTCCGATCGTCTGGAAGCACTGGGCAGTGATTTCCAGGATTTTCTCCACAAACTGGAAGCCGGCCAGGTGGAATACGACCTGGCAAGCGAGGCGATCCTTAAAGACTACGGTAAGGTGCGCGGAAATAAATTGGCTGTGGGGGAATGCAAGTATGATCTGGCTGTGCTGCCTCCAGGGATTGAAAACTTGAACAAGGTAACCTTGAACCTCATCGAGGATTACTTAGCGGGGGGCGGCCAGGTTTTCTCCCTGGCAGATCCTCCAAAATTTGTCGATGGGCAGCAAACTGATCAGGTTGAGAAGCTGGCTTCCCAGTATAAGTCTAGCTGGCATTCCGGCTCAGCCTCAACCCTCCTGGAAAAAATAAATGCAATATGCCCTCCGGATTTGGTTTTCATCCAGCCAGAAAAATTTTCAGGATTACTCTTCCACCACCGTCGGAAGCTCAAAGACGCGGAATTCATCTTTCTCGCCAACAGCAGTGACAAAGAGACTTCCAACGGGAGATTTACAGCCGAGTCCCGACACGTGGAATCCTGGGACCTTTTTACTGGATCAGTATCAACCTATCCTGCTGAGGATAAAGACGGAAGGTTAGAGGTGAGCTTCTCTCTGCCGGCCGGCGGGAGTCTGCTGCTCTGTCTTCGCCAGGGCCGTCCAGATAAGAGAGAAGAGCAAATGTACTCAAGGACCGAATTGATCCCTCTGCCCGAAGAAAAGATAAGCCCTCTTGCCCCGAATGTATTGATTCTCGATTACTGCGACCTGACTCTCAACGGAAAGGTTGAAAAAGACCTGTATTTCTACGAGGCCCAGCACAAAATCTTCACGCATCATGGACTGCCGAGGAATCCCTGGGACAGCGCTGTCCAGTTCAAAACGAATATCATTGACCAGGACAAATTCCCGGATGATTCTGGCTTTGAGGCCTCTTTCTGGTTCACTTGCGATGCAGGCCTCAATTTCTCCTCGCTTCGGCTCGTGGTTGAACAGCCCGATCTTTTCCAGGTTCTCGTCAACGGCAGGCCCGTCGAGCGGCTCGAAGGGGAATGGTGGCTCGATCGAGCTTTCGGCACGTTCAAGACCGGAGAAGCCGTCACAACAGGAAAAAATAGAATATCACTCAAGGTATCGCCGTTTTCCATCTTTGCCGAGCTTGAGCCGGTCTATCTATTGGGTGATTTCAAGCTGGAGAGCGAGGACAAAGGATTCAAGCTTGTGCCCAGCAGACAGCTTGAAATCGGACCATGGGATAAACAGGGCATGCCATTCTATTCAAACGGAGTAAACTATCAGAAAACCTACACCATTCAAACATTGAATCCTCAGAAAGAACGTTTCCTGGTGAAGCTCGGGAACTGGAAAGGCTCGATGGCGGAGGTTCGGGTGAGAAAGAGTATGGCTGGCTTGATCGCATTTCCGCCTTTTGAGCTGGATATCACCGACTTTCTGGCTCCGGGCAAGAACCTCATCGAGGTCATCGTCTATGGAACCTTAAAAAATACACTCGGGCCCCATCACAATAATCCTCAACTTGGCCGCGCCTGGCCAAGCGCCTTTCAGAGAGGTGCTGTGGGTGGCTATCCTCCGGGCTCTGAGTATAGTGTGGTGAGCTATGGCTTGTTGGAGGATTTCAAGATGATATCGAGAAAGACGGATTAATTTGGTGTTCTAATTTAAGTCCAATTCCATGTCCAACAGATCATCCTCAGTAAATTCCATTCCGCAGCTCCGACAGGCATAGGCCAGATGCTGCTTACCGTCCCTAACAATTTTTCTCTCTCTGGCTGTACCATGGCAGTTGGGACAATCTATTTTTCTCTCAACATTGACTCGGCATAAATCGACTGCCAGGAGTCTGCCCCTCTTCTCGGCGGAAACTTTGCATTCTTGAAAATGAGGTCTATCCTTTCGGTTATAAGCCACCAAAGCCTGGACCACTTCCCAGCTTAGTTTTCCCTGCTCTGCCATTTCGGTGATCTCTTCCAGTGCTGACCTGTTGTCATACGGAGTAGGTCGATGAGGCCTGGGCGAAAGAAGAGCATCATAGATATCGCAGACAGAGATGATCTCTATCATCCTGTCTCTCATCAGGATGCCCAGAGGGTAGCCCGACCCGTCCCTTCGCTCGTGGTGTTCCTTGGCCGCCCAAGCCGCGAATCTTCCGTGGTCCTGAAGGAAGTAACTGAGAAGCACAAAGCCCGCCAAAGCATGGTGTTCCAGGATGATCTTGTCAACCTGGGTCAGCGGTTCCTTCTTTTTCAATATCTTCAGGGGAACGTTCATCTTGCCAAAATCATGTATGGTCCCGGCCATGACATCTCTGATCCAGTCTTCGGGCTCTTCCAGCAGCTCCTGAGCCATGAGCACTGACATGGCGAACACGACCAGAGAGTGACGGTAGGTATAGAAGTCGTTCTCTTTGAAATAATCAAAAAACTTCAGCAGGGGTGGGATGAAGCTGATCTCATTCATCAGGGTCAAGACACCTGACCTATCCGATTGGTCGAAGCTTAAGTTGTATGGTGACTCCTGAAGAAAGCGGCGTAAATCTTGAAAAATGGTGCCGTACTTCAAAAGGGGACAGGCTGGATAAGAGGTGCCTTTAGTGGTTGCGATCAACTCATCCAGGACCTCTGGCGTTATCTCCTTGCCGCCCGGGAGAAGCTGTTTAAAGTCCAAGGTATAGACCGGACAGACAAGCCTAGCACTTTTTACGGGTTTCAATCTTTCACGCCCTGGTTAATGCGAGATAAAAGATAAAATAGTCCACTAAAGGGATTTTTTCCTTAAACAGTCTCAATTTCTTCCTTTTCCTAATTAATCCGATATTCGCTGACTAATATTCGTTATTTTTTGTATCACAACGAAACCGCTCAGTCAATAATAAAAATGGACTGTGAATTGATCATTTATTGACGCGAAATCCAGGGTCCTTTTTCTCATCAAATTTAAGCTTGTCTCTATTCAGAATCTTTCCTTCGAGGATCACCATTTCTATGTTGCGTGTCTGTCTGATGTCTTTATCCGGCCGGCCGTCGACTACCAGGAAGTTGGCCAACCTTCCGGATGATAAAGTCCCCCACTCTTTTTCATCCTCGATCAACACCGCGGCGTTCTTTGTTGCCAGAGTGATGGCCTGGAGGGGCGTTAAACCCGCTTCAACAAGCAATCCCAGCTCCCTGTGGATTCCTTCTCCGAGAAAAACACCTGGATGAGGAGCATCTGTCCCAGCCGCCAAAACAATCCCAGAGTCAAACATCTTTTTGGTGTTCCTCTGGGCGCGCTTCAAAACCTGCTCCCGTTGGGCATATATCGAATGCGAGTTGCTGTTTGTGTTGATCGTCCGGGAAACCCAGGACTTCAAATCCTTGAGAAACCAGGGAGGCGTGGTATGCTCCACAAGAGGGTCATCGAGGAAGCTGAGGTCGACGAACCTTCGTCCGATACCGCTTTCGGTGACAGCGAGAGTGGTGATACAGCGAATTCCCTTTGCTTTCATCAGCCTCATAAAATCTTCACTGATATCCTCGTCGAACATATGGGCATAGGCCGTGATTCCCAAATCTGCCAATTCCTTAGAAGATTGATGAACGAAAACCCGCAGTCCTTCTCTATCCGCTGCGCTAGCCAGAGCGTAGACCATCTGATTAGAAAGCCCAGAGTAAGCTTTGACCACATCCACTCCGACCCTTTTCAAACGTGCGACCATTTTCGGGATTTGATGGACCGACGACAAGGCATAAGAGATAGAAGGCCAGCTGGGGTCAGCCCCGTTGATGAGCGGCCCGGCACAGTAGATACGGGGGCCTGGGATACGTCCTTCGCCTACCTCCTGTCGGAGTTGAAGGATATATTCGAGATTATTGCCCAGGTCCAGAACAGTTGTTACCCCGGAGTACAAAAGGGAGTTCAGATACCTTTGATAACCCAGCATATCTGTCGACATCCCGTCCCAGCCGCCGCACAGATGGACGTGCATATCAGCAAGGCCGGGCATAACCGTCTTTCCTTTGAGGTTGATCATCCGGGCATCCGACGGAACCTTCAACTGGTCCAGGTACCCGACAGCTTCGATCCTGTCCCCGCTTATGACTATAGAGCCGTCCTCAAGGGGTGCCCCTCCGTTACCGTCGATGATCACGGCATGATTGAAGCACAGGGGTTTCTGCTGTTGAGTGTTTGAGGGACTGGGCAAAAACAGAATCAGGAGAATAAACAACACCGCTGTCAATAAGCGTCCTGTAAAGCCCTCTTTCATTTCAGGCTTCTCCCTTTATTCAGTGCAGAGAGAGTATCTCTATCCCCAACAGAAAATCTTCCCTGCGAGAATCCTATAACATCAATGTATGAATTGTCTACTTGTTGCCGATACCCATGGCTTCTGCCTGGGGGCATTTGAACTTCGCTCTGCAGTGAAGACAAGCAATCTTAGGAAAAATCACAAAGAACCGGAACAGAAGCAATCCCACCAGGACAATAAAGATGGCCAGCAAGAGGAATGAAAAATTGATGATGAGAGCAGGAATCACTGCAATTATGGGAATGACCAGGGAGCCCATGTATAGATTGTTACTGGACAACAGCCCCTTGGCTCGGTTCGAAAAGTTTTCAGGCTTCCCTTCTCGGGCAATCATCTTCGCCACCACATTCAGGCCTGATACGCAGACCGATCTTTCCAACCTGAAATAGACGCAGCAAGGACAGACTTTCAGGGGCATGATCAAGTACATTTCCAGGAAGGAAAATGCAAAATAGAGATAAGCAAAAATCATGCTGACTGAAGAAAAATTATAGCCGACCATGATCCCAGCTCCACCCAGAAGAAAATGGAGGACAGTCGTGCCGTTATACACGAGAATGCTGGATACAGGGTACCTCGTGTGGAGTTTTGCCTTTGTCACTTCTTTCAGACCCAAAAATGATTTCCTCTTTTTAGCCTTGTCAAGCGTTCGTATCCATAACACACAAAATTATTCGAGTCAAAAAAAATCATACTTCTCCATCCAGTTCGAAGGAACGCCACAAACAAGTAGGATATTATCAAATCCAAAATGTATATACGAAGACCCGTCTATCGATAAGGAAATTCTCGGAATATTGACTAATTCGATAAACTGATATAGACTTTAAGTGGGGTTTGATTCATGAGTAAGCAGAAAGCATTCATTCTTCTTAGTCTGTTCCTGCTATTATTTCTAATTACCCAAAACTGTTCAAATCCTTGGATTACAGGTAGAGGGAGAATCGTATTCCTCGGTTTTGAAGGAGGATTTTATGGAATTGAAGCTGATAACGGAGAGCATTATGATCCAACCAATCTGCCTGCAAATTATATGATTGACGGTTTGCGAGTTAAATTCACCGTGAAAATTTTGTCCGATGTCGGAAGCATTCATATGTGGGGGGATGTTGTAGAAATCATATCAATAAAAAAAATATAGCGCTCACCGAAGAACTCTATGGTTTTCCTGTTTTAAACCAAATTCTTTAAAAGAAAAGCGACATCCCGATCATGATATTATTATCAATGCGATTCAGCTCATATGTGAATGTTTCTCCCCAGGGGTAAGTCACGGTTCTTTTTCCCCAATATTTCGCAAGCCTGTATTCCACTCTAAAGGCAACTGAGTCACTCAAGAGACATTTTACTCCTGCTCCAAGATTTAGCGCCGCAACACCTATTTCCATGCCAAGTCCCAATAAGATGAAAAGAATTTACTAAAAATATGATAAATTCTATTGAAAAAATTGAAAACTCTTTTTAAAATGCTTTATGCCCTTCGTTTCATGAAGCATATCCATGGCATTTTTCAAATCATTCTTTCAAATCATAATCCTTAAAAAAGGAGGTTCATAATGATTTCTCTGCGTCACATCTTCCGGCAGCGGACATTATTTGTTGTCCTGTGTTTGACAGCCACAGTATTGCTCCTTTCTCCGCTGCTGGCCCAGAAAAAAGCAAAAACACCACAAAGGATCCATTCCACCGACCCAGCCCTGAGGATGAAATGGTTCGACCAGCATCTGGATATGAAAAAGAACTCCCCCTATAAAGACATGAACTGGCAGCACATCGGTCCCCAGAATATCAGCGGCAGATGCACCGACATCGCTGTGGTCACCCCAAAGGGAGGGAACTACATCATCTACGTGGCCACAGCCTCCGGAGGTGTCTGGAAGACATCAAACGAGGGTACGACCTGGGAGCCCTTCTTCGACCAGGAAGCTTCGACCTCGATCGGCGATGTGACCATCGCTCCTTCGAACCCGGATATCGTCTGGATCGGAACCGGGGAGGCGAACATCTTCCGCAGCTCGATGGCAGGAAGCGGAGTGTACAAATCCACAGACGCTGGAAAGACATGGAAGCACATGGGTCTGACCGGGACCCATACTATTCCCCGAATCGTCATTCATCCTCAAAACCCGGATATCGTCTATGTGGCGGCCTCAGGACATGAATGGACCCATAACACAGAGCGCGGAGTCTACAAGACCACAGACGGCGGAAAGACCTGGGAAAAGATTCTCTATATCAACGAGCAAACAGGGGCTATTGACCTGGTCATGGACCCCGCAGATTTCAACACGCTCTATGCTGCCACCTGGCAGAGAATCCGGAAAAAATGGAACGATCCCCGGAACGAGCCCCAGTATACGGGAAGCGGTATCCACAAGACCACTGACGCCGGCAAGACCTGGAAACCCATGAACAACGGCCTGCCTGAGGCCAAATACAGGGGCCGCATCGGCATCGACCTCTGCCTCTCCAAGCCTAACGTGCTCTATGCCCTGGTTGACAGTTATGAGATCGCCCGGGAGATTACAGGTGCGGATAGAGCCGATACCTACGGCGTCCCTTCGAGCGGTTTTATAAAGGGAGCGACAGTCTACCGCTCCGATGACAGCGGCGCGAGCTGGACACAGACGAGCGGACTGACTCCTGAACAAAAACAATTCATGGAGCGACACTCCAACACCTACGGCTGGGTTTTCGGACAGATCCGTGTCGACCCCAGCAACGAAAACACCGTCTACATCATGGGTGTTCCTTTGAGCGTTTCCGAGGACGGGGGAAAGACCTTCCGGACGATCGGCAGGGGAGTGCATGGCGACCATCACGGCATGTGGATCGACCCGGAAAATTCCGACTATATCGTCAATGTCAACGACGGCGGGATCGTGATCTCCTACGACAAGGGAAAAACCTGGAGGCAGTTCAGGGATAACCTCCCGGTCTGCCAGTTTTTCAACATTGCCTATGATATGGACACACCTTTCCGTGTCTACGGCTCCATGCAGGACCACGGCAGCTTCAGAGGTATCGTCGACCTCAGTGAGGGCAGAGACCAGATCCCGACCGTGGATTTTGAGGAGGCCCCCGGCGGCGAAGGCAGCAGCCACGCCATCGACCCGACCGACCCGAGAGTTGTCTATTCGGCGGGCTTCTACGGGCATATCAACAGGTCAACCCTCACCGAATCTGGCAGATGGCAGAGCAAATATCTCCTTCCCCGCCAGTACGAAGGCGAGCCGAGGCTGCGGGGACAGTGGGTCGCGCCATTTATCCTCTCGCCCCACAACTCCAACATAATCTACCACGGCATGCAGTACATCTTCCGTTCCCTGGACCGGGGAGATACCTGGGAGAGGATCAGCCCGGACATGACCTACAACATCCAATCCGAGCTGGGGGATATCCCGTACCAGACGATCTTTGCGATCTCCGAGTCTCCTCTCAAGTACGGCCTGGTCTACGTGGGCACCGACGACGGCAAAGCCCATGTCACCAAGGATGGCGGCAAGACCTGGAAAGAGATCATGAAGGGACTGCCCTACAGAAAATGGGTGTCCAGGATGGTCGCCTCTGCTTTTGATATGAGCACAGTCTACATGACACAGAACGGGAAACGGGATGACGACTTTGCGGCTTACGTCTGGAAATCCACGGACTACGGTGAGAACTGGCAGGATATCTCCGGCAATATCCCTCTCGGCCCGGTCAACGTGATCAGAGAGCATCCGAGGAACAAGGATGTCCTGTTTGTCGGCACGGATATAGGCGTTTACGTCACCACGGACGGCGGCAAGACCTGGAATGTCCTGGGAGGCAACCTCCCCTCAACCTTTGTTCATGACCTGATCGTTCATCCCCGCGATAACATACTGGTGATTGCTACCCATGGCCGCGGGATGTGGGCTATGGATGTCGACAAGTTCAATCCTCCGCAGAGAAAACGCCGCAGATAATCAGGAAGAGCGAGGGTAAAGAGAAGGCTCCAGCTCAAAGATAAATAAGAAAAAAGACAGTAGAAGACTTTTCCCCGGATTTCTCCTGTCTCCTCAACCAGCTAGAGACTAAGCCTATCCGAGCCTACTTGTACTTCACCGAACAGCCATAAGGTTGGCTGGTTTTGACAGTGACTTCCTTTCCGGCCAGCAGCTCATCCAGAGCCATCTGAACATAATTTTTGGCTTTATCGATATCGGCTGGATTGGCGGAACGGATATCGTCTATCCCTCCGTTGTAAACCAAAACTCCATCGGAATTGATTATGAACATGTGGGGCGTTGTTTTGGCACCGTACAGCTTTCCGACTGTCCCCTCAGGGTCGAGAAGCACACCTGTGGGGGACGCTTTTTTCTGTTTGACTGCTTCTGTGGCTTCTTCTGGTGTCATGTAACCCTGTTTTCCGGGAGCTGAGGAGATGACCGAAAACCAGATGATTCCCTTGTCGGTGTAAATCTTCTGGAGCTTCTGCATGTTGCCGGAGTTGTAATGCTTCTGGACGAACGGACAACCGTGATTCAGCCATTCCAGGACAACGATCTTCCCCTTGTAACCAGAGAGAGAATGGGCTTTGCCGTTGGAATCGGGAAGCGTGAAATCAGGCGCTGTCTCTCCCACCGATGTCTCCGCGGCTTGAGTCAACAGGCTCAAGGCAAGGAAAAATCCTGCCAGGATCATTCCCGTGAAATAAAGATATCTTTTCATTGTATCACCTCCTTGGGCGATTGGGTTTATTCCTGTTGATGCAGGGGCAAATCTATGTAAAAGGCACGCTCTTGCCCGGCCTGGCTCCAGCCCTTCGGAGAAAACAGAATCCCGTGAAGGCGCTGCGGAAGGCTCACGGACAAAACCGACCTCCGGATTTCGAGGACGTATCCATTCCCGGATTTTTTCAGACTTTGCGTTTTGGAATAATCGATCATCCCCTCCTGCTCGGGAAAAAAGGCCAGGCCAGTCAGTTCGTCTTTAAACCAGGGAGGGGGATCTACCTGAATAAGAATGTTGCTGCTTCCCGCCGAGGCCCTTATCTTCCAATCAGGAAATGCTCGAGGTAAATTCATTCGGGTCTCAACAAAACGACCAGCCCATCGCATGTCAAGATCAGGGATAATGTCTTTAACCGGCAGGCTTAATGATAATTCCGCGGAGCCCGGAATGCAGCTTTCTTTGCAGGCCAGCCACTCTACTATGGCTGTAATTTTGACTTCAGTGCCGGGTTTCGTGTTCTCTTCTGCTATGACCTCAGTGATGAGAAAAGCCTCACCTGCGTAGCCAAAGCTCACCACCGGAGGCTCCCCGAATTTCTGGGGACAAGGCCATCGGACCTCTCCAACCGTAAAGCCATCCGGGAGCTGCCAGGTGATCTTGGTCGGCATCCCGGAATCCCCGGGATTTCTCCAGTAAGTGTGCCAGTGCTCGTCCATCTTGAGCCGGACAGCAACACTAAAGGCCCGTCCTGGCTGGATGGACCTGACCTCAGAAACCAACTCCGCTTCCACATGGACTGAGCTGCTGCATCCGTTGAGGATGATGAAGACGATAGAGAGCGCGATGAGGAACACGCTGTGAATCGTATTATGAACATTCTGGAAAGCTTTTTTCACACAAAAGCCTGTTTTCATGTTCTCAACCTGTCTTCTGGAAGAATAACATCCGCCAAGGAACTCCATCTTTCACCTTTACGCCGGCGAAACACATTTTCTTTTTGAACATTTCTTACTTATATCATAGGAATAATCAGTTATCAACCCTATTTAAGGAACATTCCCCAGAAGGGCAGCCCTTCTCTCCGATTTCTTTTTCACTGTTCTCTTCCAGATAGTGGGGGTAAATGCACGGGAATGGATAAAGCAACCTTCCCTATTTAGCCTTCCCGAACCGTTCCCGACCGCACGATGCTCCCAGGCTCAATAGTCCCCAACCATCTATAATATCTTTTATAAACGCGCAAAAATCAACCGTTGCCGGAGCAATCTCTAAAACCCGGGCCTTTTTATCCTGAACCCCATCTCAACATAAGGGAGCCGCTGGATGTAAAATTATTTTACTGATTGGAAAAGATCTTTCTCGTGACCATATCTTGATTTTAAAAATTCCTGCCAAATCAAGGCAGAAACCTGGCTTTAAGAGTCTATTTGGCACGGAAGTTGCTCCTTCATTTATTGACCTAAAGAGGATGGCGGAAAATGGTTTCAACCGGACTTCAAACTATCACTCATCTGCTGTGTCCAAACATACTATCCGGAGTTTCTTTCCTATCTCTGATCCTCTGCCTAAAAGCATCCCCAGTTTCGCCATTCCGTTGGTCCTGGCGCTTCTCGTCTGTCTCTGCTTCCCCCCAGGCCTCCGGTCACAAAAGGAGGCTGAGCTGCACCAGAGACAGTTCAACACTCTCTACATCGAAGGTAAATGCCTTTTCTACGAAATCTTGAAGAGAGAGGCTGAACACGTGCAAATCTTGGACAAAGACAGAAAAATGCTGGTAAAAGCTCAAAAGAAAATACCCGGCCTCTACGAGCACTTGATGAATTTCTACTACTGCCACACAAGACCAGACGAGAAGAGAGGCGTCAACTTCCGCTCTCACCTCCTGGATTTCACCAAAAACATGGCCGGAGAATTCATCCAATCCATCACCGAATTCACTCCCAACGAAAAAGCGTCTCCTCTGGAATCCGTTCTCTACTCGACCGGATATTTCTCGAGGCAAATGTTTCCTATCTTCCGCGACTACCGAAGGCCAGTCAGCAGACGTGCAAAGGCGAACTGGGCCCTTGAGGAATTGAAGGTCAGTGAAGCCCATTCTTTTTCCAGAGGCGAGGGCATAAAACTGGCCATAATCGATTCGGGCGTTGACCCGACTTTACAAGAGCTAAGATCAAGGATCACAGCGTTGAAAAACTTCCTTGACGGCTCAAAACCAGCTTTCGATAAAGGAAAATTTCCGTATGACTGGAGCGGCCACGGAACATCAATCGCAACGGTGGTCTTTCAAGTTGCACCAGGAGTCGAACTGGCCATTGTCAAAGTCTACGACAATGAAACCATGAGCACCGTCCCCCCCAGCCGATGGAGTACCTATCTCTTCGCTGCAGGGATGATCTGGGCAACTCAGAATGGGGCAAACATCATCAATCTCAGCGCAGCGTTCCAAGTAGACACCAAGGCCATAAGGGAAGCATCCCAGTACTGCTGGGAGAATAATGTAGTGGTGGTCTCCCCCATAGCCAATGTCACCGAAGACGAGCACGAGAAAACCTTGTATTTCCCGGCGGCTTATCCCTGGACAATTGCTGTTGGCGGCGTTGAGAAATCCAACGGAAAGCTTCGAGTATCCGCACTTTCCTCAGAAGCAGTCTATCTGGATGTGGTCGCTCCAGCCTCAGGTTTTGTTGTGGAAATGCCTTCCTACCTTGACCGGAGAAGAAGACCTGCTATGGCTTTCGGAAATTCATTAGCCGTGCCCTTTGTTGCGGGCACGGCAGCCCTCATCTTGTCCGCCATGGAAGATCAGACTCTCCTCAAGCTCAAGGAAAAACCAGGACAGCTGGTCGAGGCTGTCCGCGAAATATTGAGGCAAACCTCATCCAACACCATCCTCGGCTTTGATGAGCCGAACCCGGTCTCGGGCTACGGCTGTATTGACATCATCAAAGCAGTGGAGGCTGCACAAAACCTGAAGGTGAAAAACAGGTAGGAACTCAGCAGGAGATCATCTGTCGAAGACTATCTCTATCTGGTCGCCCGGCTTAAGCATGACGGGCCCATCCAGATAAACAACGGCCAAATCCTTTTCTAACTTCAGGTTTGCCCCCGCTTTTCCTGAACGGACACGGAGGGTCTTGATGGAACGAAAACCATATCCTCGGGACAATCCGAGCTTGGCCAGCTTAAAGCTCCCATACTCCACTTTTAGGACGACCTCATTCCCCTTCAGGTTAAAACTCCCCCATCCAGTCCCCGAAGACCAGAAGGTGGAGAAGTCGTCTGTGTTAATCTTCGGGGAAAAGGCGATAAAACCTGTAGTCCCGTCATACTGGTAACCGGAAAGGGCGAGCAGCACTGCCCAGCTGGCCATGGCTCGGGCATAATGATGGCCGCACTCGAGCTCATCCCAGGGATTGCGGTTAAAGCCGCAGTATCTCTCTCTCAAAGCCTTGACAATTGTCAACCCTTCATCTATATGGCCGGAATAGATCAGGCTGGCTGCCACCTGGTACTCGATTCCTGTCCAGACCTCATCCGAATAGACAAAAGGAAGCGCAGGTCTCTCTCCTTTCGGCCAGGAACAAAGGAGAAGCCCTGCCTCATCATTCAGAGCATAGACTCTTTGCACATTCGAAAATCGGCTCAAATCCTTTAGAAAATTGTACTGAAAAATGGACTTCACAGCCTTATCCACGTTTTCTTTGGGGAGGACATACCCTAAACCAGCCGCATGGGCCAGATACTGCCCCAGAAGCTGGTCAGAGAGGCAGCCTTCTCCGTACTGATATTTGGGGACAATGTCGCCTTTTTCTAAAGCGTCCTTCCTGCCACCCGGGGATTCCTTTCCTTTGCAGGCAGGATTCTCGCATTTCTTCTCGGGCGTACGCAGGTATTCCGGAACTACAAGACCTTCCATGACATCGACCTTCTGGATGTAATACTCCCCATTCCAGAGCAGGGAATCATACTGTTTTGAGCCTTTCTGGAAGATCTTGAGATATTCATCTGCTTTTTTCTTATCTCCCACTCCTTCTGCCATATCGGAGGCTGCCCTGAGAGCCGCCAGATACAACGATCCGGTCATGGTGTTGGGGCCGTAAAATTCAATATCATAGGTATTGTGCTGCTCACCCTCCATGACCCCATCTTTGTCAGGATCCCAGGGCAGATGCAGACGGTCCTTCTGCCATTTCAAGTCCTCGCTCACCTCACCCACGCCTTCCCAGGCAAATTCCAGGGCCGCTTTCACCTTGGGCCAGAGCTTCCTGAGCCATTCCGTATCCCCGGATAACTTCCACTCCCGGTAGACCCTGACGACGTTCCCCATCTGGCCATCAGCGCAGGGCTTATACGTCCACCAGTACTTTCCGAGAGGCATGAGCGTCCTGAACACCTGGTATCCGTTGGCAAACGTGTTATGAAGGAAATCTGTTTCCCGCATTGTCCTCTCCAGAGAAGGAAAGAGATAAGCCAAAGTCTGCTCATAGTTCCAGACATGGGTGCAGTTCATCGGGCAGCAGCCTGAATCATCCGTCAAGCCCTCAAACCCAAATAATTTGCCGTCTTCGGTACGCATCACCAGATTCGTCTTTAAAGAAGACGCCTGGGAAGACAAGGCATCAAGCACATATGAAGGATAGGTAGAACCAAAAAGTACATGATGGTATGTTTGCGTATCCCGATACAGCTCTTCTCCATTCTTGATCAAACTGCGGGCCACATCCCAGGCATCCTGGAATTTCATCGCGAAAAAGTTCTTGAATCTCTTCCCCTTAACCTCCTCTTCTCTGTTCCAGTAATTCTCTCTGTTCGGGAAATGCCAGGTGAGATAAAAAGGAACAATCCTTTCCTCTCCGGGCTTGAGCTCGATATGGACCAAGAGCGTCGCCACGTCGCTTCTTCCTTCGGGAGACTCCTCACTGTCCGTTACGTTTTCTATCCGGCCATCATCCGAGAAATCATCCCAGAAAATGTGGGCATTATCCCACCAGCCTCCCCTGTACCAGCGGGTCTGAGCATCCACATCTTTTTCCGTGACGATAAAGGCCAGGCTTCCGTACTCAAGGGCGTCCTCATCTCCCCTGTTTGACCACATCTTGACTCCTCTGAATCCTCCCTCATCGATATACTGGTTCAGATTCTTCCCGAAGCTCTGCCGGCTGGATGGGTCCAGTGTCTTGATGGGATTCAGCATGCTGAACGCCAGCGAGACTTTGACTGAAGACGTGGTCACGTTCTTGATCTTCCAGTTGAAAATAGCTGCCGGGAAACCGCTCTTATCAGGGGCTAAGGGAATAAAGGGATTGTAAGCCTCAAGCTTCACTTCAAGTGGGACTGCTTCATCCTCAAAAGTTAGATAGGCAAAGGGGTATTCCCCTTTGAAAATCACTTCGTTGAAGCGGGAAACGCCTGGAAGTTGATTCCTCGGAATGCCCATCCAGGAAACATAAGGCGGGAAATACTGGCGTTCCAGAATCTTGGCCACGGATTCCTTCCCCTGCTCCTGGGCCCAGATGGAGAAAAAGGTGGAATCCGGGGCTTTTCCCTTGGCAGGCCGGTTAAAGATCTCCAGTTCTCTGATCTCACCCCTGCCGCCCAGGGTGATGTTTCCTGTCCCCAGGCCGCCGATGGGGAAAGCGATCATTTTCAAACCCTCACCTGTTAACTCTTTTATTTTTCCGGAATCGTAAAGTTTCTCTTTCTCCATAACCTGACCTCTGCCGATAAGAAAGCTACAAAGAAAAAATATTCCCAAAGTGCAGAAAATAAATTTTTTCATATTTCCCCCTGAAAAGATTATTTTTGATATTCACGATCTCGCGCTTTTTCAGCTTATAACAAAGGCAGCTATCGATGTCAAACACATGGAATAAAAAAAAGGAGTTCTGATTATTTGAACACGAATGGATCTAAAGCTGAGGAGTGATCAGGTCAACTTGGAGGGGGAACTGACTTCCCCCTTCCAACGCTCGCTTCCGCTCGCTGCCTCCCCTTCTCGGGCGGGGCATGAACCCACGCCCTGCGACCAAGGAGGCATATCCCCTTTCATTCCCCGACGATCGTTTCCCCGCGGCAAGCCGCGGGGCATATCTTCCGATCGTCAAGGACTAACGGGCAAAATAGCCAAGCCGATGCTCGACTCTGAAGTTTTTATCTTTCACCTTCACTTTGATCTCTTTAAACTTCCCGTCGCTTTTGTAGTTTTGGGGTGTATAGTAAAGAAGGTAGTAATTCTCAGATGCCCCCAAAGCCTGCTGGAATAAGAAGGCTGAATTTGCAGAACTTGCTGAATATCCGCCCGTTGCTTTCGCCATCTCATGAAAAACTGAGAATATGTCTTCAGAATGTTCTTCCATGCGGATTCCGAATACATGTTGAGGCGGTCTGGAAATAAACAGAAAATGAATGGAAATGGATGAATCTGCGTAAGCCTGCTTTATGCGTTCCACATCCAGAGTGATTTCTCGCCTATAAAAATCAAAAAGCCCTGAAATGGTATGAATAATATTCGGTCTGTCCTGGAATATAGCCAAATACTGATCGAGGATTTTCGGGTCAATCTGGGGGATGTATTCCTTTTCATAGAACATGAAAATATATTTCTGCCCCTCTTTATCTTTAATCAAATCCGAAAATTCTAAAAATTTCTTCTGTTCGAAACTCCTTATGTTTTCCAGCCTCCCCAGGAGGTCCGCATACCTCGTGATTTGTTCATCGATGGACATGCCTTCGTATTGGCCGGTTGAAAAACCGTCCACATACCTAGTTGTGAATGCTACGCTTCCAGCTTCTGTCCCTTCTGTTGCTTCATCCGTAACAGCCCCGAATGACTGGATAGCTGAAGCTAATGACTTTGCTAAGCGAACCATGTCATCGAGTATATCCCTGTACTCTGAGTTCCCGATCATGGCATCCCTTCTCAGTATCCCTTTAAGCTGATTCACAATATCTTCTTTGGATAAAACCTCTAATGTCTTGCCCTTCAGCCTGTATGTTTTCATGGAAGTGATAACTGTCAGATTATCACCGGGAACCAGTATCTCATGGACAAAATACTCGACTGCATCTCCAAGCTTAGCCGTGTATTCGTTGATCTCGAAGAAAAGATAGAAATTTCTTGAGGTCTCGGGTGCAAACCTCTTGTTTTCCTCCCTTCTTTCTATACTCCTCTTTTTTACAAGATAAACAGCCTCTACCCTCTGAGGAATCCCGTCCTCTAATACTTCAAAATCATTGAGGGTGAGGTCATCGATGAACCTGTTACCCTGAAAGACTCTTACAGGGACTTCCACATTGATGACCATGGTCTCTTCAGAAAGTTTTTGATCAGAGACCTGTTGAGAAAAAACAGAAAGGCCAAGGATGACTATTGCGCCTATTATTGTCAATTTTTTCATTTCTAACCCCTACTTTTATTAAATAGCAGAGAGAGACAGGCAAGTCAACTTGGAGGGGGAACTGACTTCCCCCTTCCAACGCTCGCTTCCGCTCGCTGCCTCCCCTTCTCGGGCGGGGCATCAACCCACGCCCTGCGACCAAGGGGACATACCCCCTTGGATCCCCCCGACGATCGTTCCGATCGTCAACTTGGAGGGGAGAGGGTCTTGGCAAGGACGCGGAGGAACCCGGGCTTTATCAGGTATAAAGAAGATTTGAGTCGGCCTCTAATCGGCAAAATAGCCAGACCGGTGAAGTATCCTGAAGTCTTTATCCTTGACCCTGATCTTTATCTCCCTGAATTTTCCGTCCTTCCTGTAACTCGACGGACTATAATAAAGGAGATAGTAGTTTTCAGATGCCTCAACAGCATTCTGGAACAAGGAAACGGGATTAGCAGAACTCTCGGAAAGACCTCCTGTCGCCTTCGCTATCTCATTGAAGGCGTTGAATATATCTTCAGAATGCTCAACCATGAGGACGCCCGGGATATAAGCTGCGGGCTTGGCGAAGAATAAAAAGTGGATAGAAATCGAAGAATCCGCATACGCTTGTTTGACTTTATCAATATCGAAAGAAATCTCTCTCCTGTAAAAATCAAAAAGCCCCGCCAGAGTGTGGCTTATATCCTCCCTGTCTTGATTCAAACTCATGATTTGGTTCAAAACCCGGCGCTCGATCTGGGGAATGTATTCTCTCTGGTAGAAGAGAAAGACGTACTTCTGTCCTTCCTTATCCCGTAAATATTCTGCAAATTCTAGGAGCTTTTTCTGGTCGACCGTTCTGATCTGTTCTAATTTTTTCAGGAGCTCGGCATACATCGAGATTTGGACGTCAAGCTCCAACCCCTGGTATTCAGCCGTGCTGAATTCATCCTGGTTGCTCGAGGCAGACGAGAGCGCCTTTGCCAAACCGGCAAGGTCATGGACAGCATTCCTGTATTCAGAGCTTCCTGCGAGAGTATCCCTTCTCAATATTCCGATGATCTGACTCACGATTTTCTCCCTGGGAAGGGTGTCCAAAATGTCCGGCTTCATCCTGTAGGTCTTCATCGGAGTAATGACCGAGAGGTTATCCCCGGGGAAGAGGACGTTATTCACAAAATAATCCACTGCCTTGCCGATTCTTGGAGTGTATTCGGTGACCTCAAAAAAGAGATAAAAATTTCTCGTTGTCTCGGGCACGAATCTTTTCTTTTCCTCCCTTCTCTCAATGGTTCTCTTCTTTATCAAGTAGACCGCTTCTACTTTCTGAGGGATTCCATCCTCGAAGACCTCAAAATCGTCTATAGTCAAGCTGTCAATGAAGATATTTCCGTTGAACACCCTGACCGGGACTTCAATGTTTATCACCAATGATTCGTGAGTGATCTCTTGGGCAAAAATTGTTAGGCCAAAAGCAAGTATTCCGATAACAATTATCTTCTTTAACAATCCAAGGCTCCTTGTTCTTCAAATCTAAATCTATGGAATATGGATATTATAGAGTAGAGATGAAAAAGTTAGCAATCTATTTCCTCAGAATCAAGAAAAAAAGGTCAGGTCCCCATTCGCCACTTTCTTATCATGAAAATTGGGGACAGTCTCCAATTCGCCCAGGGAAACCTCAGCCTTTTTTCCTCAGCTCCTGGAGGTTTCCGAGGGTCGATTGGATCACTTCCGGCAGGGCCGGATGAATATGCATCCCGTTGATGATGGGCCTCACGGTTCCATCTATCGACATGGCGTTGATCACTTCTTGAATGAGGATGGGCGCATAAGGTCCGATCACGTGGAATCCTAAAATCCTCCCGCTGTTTTTCTCGATGATGATCTTGGCAAAGCTATCCTCCTCCATCATTGCCTCTCCCTTGGCTACTTCTGAGTATTTCGCCTTGCCGACCAGGATATCATGATTTTTCCTGGCTTCTTCCTCTCCTAACCCGACAGAAGCGACCTGCGGATAGGAAAACACGGCATGTGGAACTTTATCATAATCCACCTTGTTCCTCTCGCCGTGTATGGCGTTGTGCCAGACGAGATCAGCTTCTCTGTTGGCCGAATGTCTGAACATTTTCTTTCCGATCGCGTCTCCGAAGGCCCAGATATTCACCTTGCTTGTCTCCAGGTAATCATTGACTGCGATGTATCCCCTCTGATCCACTTTCACTCCAGTTTTCTCAACTTTCAAGAGGTCCGCGTTGGACTTTCTTCCAGCAGCCAATAAGATCCTTTCGGCGCTGAATTCCCTCTCTTCTCCTGAAACCTTATCCCTGGTGATAACTTTCATCTCCTCTTTTCCCCTTTTGACTTCCCGGGCCTCAGTGTTGGTGAAGATATCCATGCGTTTTCCCATTTTCGTCTTCAACAGCTCAGAAACCTCTGGCTCTTCATCGCGCACCAGTCTCCCCGCCCGCTGGAGGATGGTGACTTTGGTCCTCATTGAAGCGAAGAAATGCCCGAATTCAGCAGCGATGTATCCTCCGCCGATGATGATCAGGCTCTCTGGTTTCCGGGTGAGATCCAGGACATTCTCGTTGGTCAAATAATCAACATTCTCTATTCCCTTTATCGGAGGTATCAGCGGTCTGGCCCCAGAGGTGATAAATATCTTCCTTCCTTTTATCCTCTCCCCTTCAACTTCCAGAGTGTAATCGTCTGCGAAGGAGCCCAAACCCTCATAAAAATCCAATTCCTCCGTGTGTTCAATACCTTCTCTGATATGAGTCTGACTTTTCTCGATCGTTCTTTTCATCCTCTCCATTATGGCCTGAAAATCGACCTGTTTTATTTCAGCATGAATACCCAGCTTTGCCGCTTCCTGAATCTCGACCACTCTATCTGCCGGAAAAATCAACATCTTGGTCGGAATGCATCCCACATTCAAACAGGTTCCTCCCAGAGGACCCTTGTCCACCAGGGCGACGCTCAAGCCATGGGCCAACGCTTGCTCGACAACGATCGCCCCTGCTCCGGAACCGATCACGATCACATCATACTCTTTCATCCCGTTCTCCCTAAATGGATTCTGCCATTATGGAAGGTAAGCATTTCTATCCCCGTGACAGATAATTATGAAGGTGTAATCTGCCACAGCGCCGGTTCCCCTCCATCCAAGCCAGGACCCTCCTACCCTCCTCCACGGGCTTCAGATGAAGAGAAACCGTCGCTCCACTTCTGAATAAAGTCAGATGTTTCCCTCATCACAGAAATGGAGATTCTTACATATGGCAATTTTTTATGGACGAATGAATTTCATTTTGTTAGAATATGTGATACTATTAATATTACTATTATGAACGAAGGGCGTCAGCGTGAGCGGTGGTTATTCATAATTAACTCCTTACCATCCTCCTTTTCCCCTCGGAAAAGCTGACGCCCAATACCTTCAATAAGGGGAAATTTAACCAGAATTTAATGAAGCCTTAGCGGCTGCTCCGGATCAAATACTTCTGAGGATTCTTGTCCATATCTATGAAATTATCCGCTTCCTCGATCAGCTTCTGTGAGCTGGATTTGCCGAAGGCCAGGATTTCCACGTAGCAGCCCAGGGCATGCTTGAGATGCTGGACCAAAGGCACATAGTCTCCGTCTCCGCTGACCAGGACGATGGCATCCAATTTTGAGGCCAGCTCTATGGTGTCCATGGCTATCCCGATATCCCAGTCGCCCTTCTTGGCCCCACCGAAAAACACCTGAAGGTCTTTTGCTTTGACTTCATAGCCCAAACCCTTCAGCGCTTCAAAAAAATTGACTTCATCCTTGACATCTGCCTTTATGACGTAAGCAATGGCCCTGATCAAACTCCTCCCCCTGACAGCTTCCTTGAGCAGCGTTTTGAAATTGACCTTGGCTTTGTATATGTTTCTGGCGGAATAATACATATTCTGCACGTCCACGAAGATTCCCACTCGCTGTTCCTTGTAGAGTTCGGGCGTTGATTTTTTACTCATTGACAATCCATCCTCTCGATGAATGCACAGGCTTTGCCGATATTCCCACCTGCTTTTTCAGGGGGGCAATGCAGCCATCTTCCTTATCTCGGAAAGACACCTGTTTTATATCACCGCTTTTCTCTCAAGTCAACTTGGAAGGGGAACTGACTTCCCCCTTCCAACGCTCGCTTCTGCTCGCTGCCTCCCCTTCTCGGGCGGGACATGAACCCACGCCCTGCGACCAAGGGGGCATACCCCCTTGGATCCCCCGACGATCGATTCCCCGCGGAAAGCCGCGGGGCATACCATCCGATCGCCAATCAGCCTGACCCCAATGGTAAATTTTTATTTTTTCGTGTAACCTTTTCTAATAAGCGCAGTCTTTAATAAATGAACACACTCAAAGAAGGAAAAATTCAGGTGAATCCCCACCCGGACAGAGAAATCATGGAAGAAGTCAAGGAAGGAAAAGTGGAAAAACTGGCCATTCTTTTCGAAAGGCATCATGTGCCTCTTTATAATTTTTTCCTGCGCCTGACCGGCAGCCAGAACTTCAGCGAAGACCTGGTCCAGGACGTCTTCTACCGGATCTTGAAATACCGCCATACCTACCAGGGACAGAGCAAGTTCACGATCTGGATGTACCAAATCGCCCGCAACGCCCATATCGATCATCTGAGAAAAAGGAAGGAAGAATTGCCTTTAGAAGAGCAGTGGGATGAGGCGGCTGCCAGGGAGCCATCCCCTTATGAAGAGGTGGAAAAGGGACAGGACATCGCCCTCCTGAACCAGGCACTGGCCAGACTGCCTCTGAAGAAAAGGGAAATTCTGGTGCTCAGCCGCTTCCAGAACATGAAATACAGGGAAATTGCCGAGCTTTTCGGCTGGCAGATAGGCACGGTGAAGGCTTCTGTCCATCGAGCCATCAAAGACCTGGGAAAAATCTACTTTGAGCTTTCAGGAGGTGCTGCCTCATGAATTGCAAAAAGATACAGGAAAAATTCCCCGATTTCCTGGTCGGGGATATCGATCAAAAATCCAAAGAGCAGATCCAGGCGCACATCGCATCCTGCGCCTCATGTCGCGAGGAGCTGGAAAGTTTGAGCGCGATCTGGACCAAACTGGGAGTCCTCCCAGAAGAAAGGCCGAGCAACGGGCTGCGGAACAGATTCTACACCATGCTGGAAAGCTATAAACAGGAGCTGGAGAAAGAACGACCCGTATTCAGCCTGAAAAAGCTCTTCACCGGCTGGTCTACAGCCTGGTGGCCGCGGCGCCCTGTCTTCCAGCTCTCGCTAGCGCTGGTTCTTCTCGTGGTCGGCCTGGCTTCCGGCTATCTCCTGAATTCCGCCCGAGGAAGCAGCGCGGAGCTTACCCAGCTGCAGCAGGAGGTCCGCGACATGCGCCAGGTTGTGGCTACCGCTCTTCTTGAGAAGCCGTCTCCAAGCGAAAGACTCAGGGGAGTGAGCTGGAGCTCTCAGGTCAAGCATCCTGACGCTGGAATGCTCGAAAAGTTGATGACCACCCTGAACAACGACCCCAACGTCAATGTCCGTCTCTCGGTCGTCGATGCCCTCTACCTTTTCTACGACAACCAGATAGTCAAGAAAGGAATCATCGAGTCTCTTTCCAGCCAGACTTCACCTCTGGTGCAGGTGGCCATCATCGACCTTATCACCGATATGCGGGAAAGGAAAGCGGTCGAATCGCTCAAGACTCTGATCCAGACAGAAGAGTTCAACCCTCAGGTCAAACAGCATGCTGAACTTAGCATCCAGAGGATAAGCTTTTAGGAGGAAATGATGAGAAAGATACTTTCCGCTTTAGGCATGATATGCCTTCTGAGCTTCCCCCTCGGGCTCATCGGACACGATCCCGGATACAAAGTTGAAGAGAAAGAGGAGATCCAGAAGACCTTGAAGTTCGAGGACCCATCCCAGCCAAAGGAGCTTCTGGTGGACAACATATTCGGGTCCATAAAAGCGGAGGGGTACGACGGTCCTGATGTCCAGCTTGTCGTCCACAAGACCATCAAAGCCCGGACAAAAGACAGGATCCAGAAAGCGAAGGAAGAAGTGGAGCTCGTGATCACCGAGGAAAAAAACGCCATCGACCTCTACGTGGACGGACCTTTCCGCAACAGCCACAAAAATCGAAGCTGGCGTGATCCCGGCTACGCGGTCCATTACGACTTTGAGCTCAAGGTGCCTCATAAAACGAACCTTTGCCTCAAAACAGTCACCGAAGGAAACATCACTGTTAAAAATATCGAAGGAGAGTTCGAGGTCCAAAACGTCAACGGCTGGATCGAAATGACAGATGTGGCCGGAGCCGGCACGGCCCATACGGTCAACGGAAGGGTCGAGGTGCATTTCACCCGAAATCCCCAGTCCGACTGCTCCTTCCGGACCATAAACGGAGATATCGAAGTCTCCTTTCTTGATAATCTATCGGCTGACTTCCGGCTGAAAACATTCAGCGGTGACGCTTACTCTGACTTCCCCATGACCTACCTGCCGCGCCAGGCTGCGGAAGTGAAGCGCGACAAAGGAAAATATCTCTATAAAAGCGATCGCTCCGTGGGTATCCGGGTTCAGAAGGGCGGACCCAAGATTGAAATGGATACCATGAACGGCGATCTCATTATCAGCAAAAAAAAATAAATGAATATCAAGGAGGATAGAAAATGAACAAAATCACCAAATATCTTGGAGTCATCACCATCCTGCTTTTCGCAGGGACATTCCTCTATACCCAGGAACAGGCTGTTGACCGGGTGACCGTGCCCTTCAGCAATCCCTCCAAGCCCGGTAAACTGGATGTCAGCGTCCAAAACGGAGGAATCGCCATCAAGGGTTACAATGGGAAGGAAGTCATCATCGAAGCTCGAGTGCGCGAGAGAAAGGTCGAAGCCAAATTGGCCGAAGGGATTCCAGTCAAGCCGGATGAAAAAAGACTGAGATTAGCCGTACGACTCCCGAAGAAAGAAGAAGAGAAAAAGTCCAAGGAGGTCGACATCGATAAACTCGATATCCCCGACCAAGTGAAAGAAGCCATCAAATCCGGGCGTATCCCGAATGTAGAAGGGCTGCGCCGCATTCCGGTTCCGGGAGGAACAGGACTGGAAGTCGAGGAAGAAGACAACGTTATGGAAGTGCGCACAAGTACGTTTCAACAGGCGGTTGACGTCGTTATCCAGGCCCCTTACAACACCACTCTCGAGCTCAGCTCCATGAACAACGGCACGATCACGGTCGAGAATATCACCGGTGAGGTCGAAGTCAGCAACATGAATGGGCCGATAAAGCTCACCGGGATCTCCGGAACCGTTGTCGCTCATTCGATGAACGGCTGGATCACAGTCGCCCTGGAAAGCGTGACCCCGAACAAGCCGATGTCCTTCAGCACCATGAACGGAGATATCGACGTGACACTCCCGGCCAGCGTCAAAGCCAAAGTGAAGATTAAATCCGATATGGGAGAGGTCTACAGTGATTTCGATATCCAGGTAGACACCGTGCCTCAAAAGATAGAGGAAAAAGACGAAGGAAGGTACCGGGTCAGTTTCGAAAAATACATCATGGGCACGATCAACGGCGGCGGACCAGAGTACACATTCAAGACATACCACGGAGATATCATCATCCGCAAAGCGAAATAACAGCGGAGAGGGCTGAGCAAAGCCTGAAGAGCGAAGTCCGAAGCATCCGAAGCATAGGAAAGAAAAAAGGGGGCCTTGAAGGCCCCCATTTTTTTTGCTTCAATCTATGACTCTGGAACCACAACCAGTGTGATCCTTTTTGAGCTGAAGTCACTTGCCCGAACAAAAGACAACACAAAAAATGGCCAGGTCCTCTTTTTGGGGACTGTCCCATTCAGTCCTTATATTAAAGAAGAAGAGGGACTGTCCCTTTTTCTTAAAAAAAGAGAACCTGGCCCTCTTTTTATTTTTTTTTAAAACATTATCAGGTGCGGCCGCGGAGAAAGCTGACCATCTTGGGGACAGCCAGAGGCACGACACCGGGAAGCATGTGGGGCATCAGGTTATCCATAACTTTGGGCATCATATCCGGCATCTGCTCCCGCATGTAATCGGGCATGGGGACAGCTTTGGCTATCCGATCCAGCAGGGTGGGCAAGACTTTGGGCATCATTTTTGGAAGCAGTCTGGGTGAAATGCACGGGAATGACCGTAAAAATCTGAGGGGGAGCGCTGCTATTCCCGTCTATTTCATCCATCAAATTACCCACATAAAACGGAAGGGAACCGTTCAACAATTCAATTAATTTTAAAGAAACTTTGCTTTACCAACAGCTTGCCCTGAAAAACTGTCACTCATTCTCCGCTTGAGTCTTAATCCTTAAATACCTCTCGCTTAAGAGTGGCCTTTTCAATCCTGTCTTCCTGGGGAGAAACGCCGATCCCGGGCAATTCTGGGGCTACTATCGTTCCTCTGGGAGTGATTTCCACGGGGGGCTCTATCAAATCTTCCGCATAGTATCTTTTGCTCGCAGACAGGTCATTGGGAAGCTGGAAGTTGGGAAGAGTAGCCAGGTGGATGTTGTGGGCGCGTCCTATCCCCGATTCCAGCATCCCGCCGCACCAGACCGGAATCCGCTTTTCCTGGCAGAAATCATGAATTTTTCTTGACTCGACGATCCCTCCGACTCTTCCCACTTTGATGTTGACAATCCTGCAGCTCTCCATTTCGTAAGCTTTCCGCGCAGTATCGACCGAAAGAATGCTCTCGTCCAGGCAAAGAGATGTCCTCATCTCTTTCTGCAGGCGGCTGTGGTCCCAGAGATCATAAGGCGGGAAAGGCTGCTCGAGCATGAGGAGGTGGAATTCATCAAATCTTTTTAAAAGCTCTTTTTGGGCAGGGCTGTAGCTGCCGTTAGCGTCTGCCTGCAGGGGAATATCCGGAAATTTTTTCCGTATCTCTTCCAGGACTTCGATATCCCATCCGGGCTTCACTTTTATCTTGATCCTCTGGTAGCCTTCCTCCAGAAAGGACTGAATCCTCTCCAGCAGCCCGGGAATAGAATCCTGGATCCCGACGCTGACTCCGGAGGGAATTTCCGTCCTCACTCCTCCGTACAGTTTCCAAAGAGGCCTGTCTTCCTTTTTGCCCTGGATATCCCAGAGAGCGAGCTCTAATCCGGCTTTAGCCATGGGGTGGCCGCGATATTTTTTAGCTTCCTTGAAAAAAACCTCTGGCCTTGAGATCGATTTCTCAAAAATAAGGGGAATCAAAAAATCCTTCAGAACGTGCCAGGCCGTGGATGTCGTCTCGTAGCTGTAGAAAGGACTCCTATCCGCAACAACCTCTCCGTAGCCCCAGATCCCTTCGCTGTAGACTTTGACCAGGATGAACTCTCTTTCCTCTTCCCGGCCCAAGCTGGTCTCAAAATAATGGACATAAGGAAGTCTCAAAATCAGCAGCTCCAGCCTCTCAATATCTTGGTTCATTTCCCTTCTTTTCGGTTGAATAGGCCTCTATAAGCCCACAAGAAAAGCAAACTCTCCCGAATTACAAAAAAGATTCTCTTCCAGATAGTGTGGGCAAAATACACGGGAATGGAAGAAGCGACCTTGAAGATTTAGCCTTCCCGAGTCGTCCACCGAGGGAAGCCGATGAAATCGGCCGCCGAGTATGTTTGAGCACGTGAGGATCAAACTGATGAAAAATAATAAAGTACGGACATCCGGTTGAAAGTGACATGTCTTGAGTGCGGAGTTACGCAGGCGCCGAGGGGGACGGTGAGGGAATGGCGTTAAAAATCTGAAGGGAGCGATGCCATTTCCGTGTATTTTAGTCATTAAATTACCCGCACAAAATGAAAGAGAACCACAAAAATCCAAGATACAAAAAATCTCTAATATTATCAGGGTCAAGCCTGCTCATGGAGGTTGATCCATTTTCTCAACCCCAGGTCTTCATACAGAAGGACAATCTTCTCAGCCATGGCCTCGGCTGAAAATTTTTGATGGACGACTTCATGCCCTCTCTGCCCGAGGCGCGAGGTCAGCTCTCTATCGTTATAAAGCTTCAAGATGGCTTTGGCCAGAGCTGAGGGATTCCGAGGAGGAACCAGAAGCCCGGTTTCCCTGTGGATGACGACCTCGGGTATACCGCCCACCTTGGTGGCGACCACTGGAAGGCGGCAGGCCATGGCATCGAGAATACTGCTCCCCATTCCTTCAAGATAGGAAGAAAGGACAAACAGGTCTAGAGAACAAAGGATCTGAGGCACATCCTCACGGAAACCGAGAAAAAAGACAATATCCTGGACGTTGGACTCCTCAGCCTGCCTGGTCAATTCCATGTATAAAGGTCCGCCGCCGACAATAATGACCTTGATCTTGGAAGAATGCTCCTTGAGGATCTTCGTCGCTTGAATCAGATAGCGGTGTCCTTTATGGTCAGCCAGATGGGCTACTATCCCCACCAGAAAATCATCGGGCTTAAAAGAGAGCTCCCGGCGGAGATAATCGCTGTCAGAAGCCTTCTCGTAAGGCGAGAAGTCGATCCCTGAAGGTATAACCGTGATCCGGTTGGGATCAATTCCCCCTTTAACCAGAACCTCTTTTACACCATCTGAGATGGCAATGATCGCATCTACGTTCTTTCGGTATTTCCTTCGGGAAAAATAATTCTTTTTTAGAGGGAAATCGACGCGCCTGGAAATGATCCGGTAGGGAACCTTGGCCAGAGAAGCCGCCATCGACCCGACCGAGACAGAATGGGCATCGTGGAAATGAGCCAGGAGACACTTCTGACGTCTCATGGCCCTGGCCAAACGCAGCACAGCCGCAAGGTCGAATTCGCTCTTGATTCTGAGGGGGAGAACGGAAAGCTCTTCCTCCTGAGCCTTCTGATGAAGCGGGCTGTCAGGCTGGACGACAAAAAAGTAAGGAAGGCCTCTCCTTTTTAAAACTCTTGCGAGGAACAGGGACTGCCGCTGTCCGCCCCTCCATTCTTTTCCTGCATCAATATGGAAAAGGCTCAATCCTCTCTCCTTTTTTCCATATCTCCCTCAGCTTCGCATAGCGAAGAAAAAGCGCATAACTGTGAAGGACGGAAATAACGAGACCGGCAAATCCATCCAAAAATCCCGCTCTCCAGAAAAAAGACTTCACAAACCTGGAAAACGGAATAAAGACCAGATGGTACCATCTGCACTTCTTTCCCTGAGAGTAGAGTTTTTGAGCGCCGAGCTGGGAAAAATGATTGATCCGATCCAGGTGGTCAGAGATATTGCGGTAGGTGAAGTGGTGGATCGACCCGTTAAACTTCTGGACTTTTCCTTCGACAACGAGTTTTTCATGAACGTACTCACCTTCCCAACGCGCTCTGTTCTTCAGGAAAAGACGGATCTTTCGGTCCGGATACCAGCCTGAATGGCGGATCCACCTGTTGAGATAAAAGACTTTCCTGGGCATGGAAAAACCCGAGCAATCCGGTTCCTGATCCTTCAAATTGAGAATTTCCTGGCGAAGCTCAGGGGAAATCCTCTCATCCGCATCCAGCGACAGGATCCAGGGGGATGAGGCTTTATTGTTGGCGTAGTTCTTCTGGTCAGCGAAATCAGTCCATTTCCGCTGGTAAACCTTGCTCGTGTATTTCTTGGCAAGCCTGACCGTATCATCGGTGCTGAAGCTGTCCATAACCACGATTTCAGAAACCAAACCCTCCAGGCTCTTTAAGGCCGGCTCAAGCCTCGTCTCTTCATTATAAGTGATGATGACCGCTGAGATTTTCATCGACCCCATATTAGCACAATTCTAAGAAAAAGAGGACTGGCTGCTTTTTTGAATAGGGACTGTCCCTTTCAGTCCTTTTGTGAAGAGAGAGAGGGACTGTCCCCGTTTTTCAAAAAGCAGCCAGTCCCCTTTTAAAGAGCGGCAATAGGAGGAGGAAGGTCTTTCATGACTATGACTCCAGGCGGCGCTTCAACTGCTCTGGGAATGGTATTGACAGTCACGGCGACTGTCCCGGTATCTCCATGGATACCTCCGATTATCTTCTGGTGAAGGTTAGGCTCGCCTCTGATGATGATCTCATCATACTCCTCATCCACAGCTGCATTGGCACAGAACTCGAGGGTGATGACCTCCTTTCCTCTGACTTTTCCAAAGGCGATACTGGTCAACCCGATCACATTCCCCGGTTTGACCTTGCCCAGAGCGGTCTTTATCTCCTTATCATCTATCACCGGCTCCGGAGGCAGTTCAACAGCCTCATCCAACTTCCAGCCGAGCCCCGCAGCAATCATGTTGATCGACTCCAGAAGCCCCACATGTCCGGTGATGACCTTATTCTCGATCTTTTCATGGAATTCATCCTGCGTCAGACCTGTTCCGACCTTCTTCTGGAACGGGACCCGCCTCTTTGCCGAATTCATCATCCGGATCACCTTGACCGAGCTTACCTTGAGACAGGGAGCGGTCAGGACAAGGGGAAGCACATCCATCAAAAAACCGGGATTGATCCCGGTGCCGACCACCGTCACACCATTTTTTTTCGCCATTTCATCCAGCTCTCGAGTAAGACCTGGATGGCGCTTCCAGGGAAAGGAAAGCTCTTCACAGGTGGAGACGACGTTCAGGCCGGCCTCCAGGCATTGTCTGACCTGAGGAGCTACTTTCTCCAGATGTGAGCTCGTCGTGAGCACCACAGCATGCGCCTTGACTCTCGAGAAAAGCGCGACGGGGTCCTTCTCGATGACAATGCCTAATTTTTCTGGATTATCCAGAACCTCTCCAAGGTCCTTTCCGACAAGCTCCGGGTCTATATCCAGAGCCCCAACGACTTCAAGGCTCTCCTTTTTCAGAAGAGCCTGGGCTGTCTTCCGGCCCATCACACCGCATCCATAAATAATGACATCATACTTTTCCATCTTTTCAGCCTCCGGTTGAAAAATGAAGGGACAGTTATCCGGGTTATTTATACCTGAGCCATTTTTTAACCACTCTTTCCACCGCATCCAGAGAATCCTGGATTTCCCTCTCTGTGTGAGCAGCGGAAATCGCTCCATAGCCATGAAATGTGTTGAATCCCTCTTCGAGCATTGACAATTTAAAAATCTTCTCCCTGAGCTCAAAATCACAGACTTCCGGGTTCCAAACCTGTTCGGGATGGGAAATCCGGTCAATATTCTCCTTGAGAAACTGAACTCCTACCAGGGAGCTGTTCTCCGTGACCGAGTCACCGTAGCCAGTACACCTGACGTTGATGCCATGAGCGGCAAAGATCTCTTCAATTCCTTTCCGGACCTTGCTGCCAAGCCGACCTATCCTGGGGTAGATCTCTGATTCATTGTCTATTAAGTAACTCAGAAAGCTTAATCCCGCCAGCATCGCGGCCGGGTGAGCGGAAAACGTCCCCCCCTCAAACTTCACCTTCTGCTCCGGTTTTGCCTCAGGGCCACAGAGAGCTATCACGTCCTCTCTGCCCGCCACCGCGCTGACAGGCATTCCCCCTCCGATTGCTTTTCCGAGCACTGTCAGATCTGGCTTTATCCCGTACAAACTCTGCACTCCTCCCGGATGAAAACGGAAGCCTGAGACAACCTCATCAAAAATGAGCAAAGAACCATGCTGCTGGGTCAATTCCCTCGCTCGCCGGAGATAATCTTTATGGGAAAAAATGAAACCACCTGCCCCGATGAAAGGCTCCAGGATGAAACAGGCGATCCTCTCTCCATGTTCTTTGAACCTATCCTCAAGGTCCTGGATATCATTGAACTTGGTCACGACGATCATCTTCTCAATTCCCGCTGGAAGCCCGGCGGACTCGATGTGGTCCATCCCTCGATCATAGACAGCGATTCCTCTCAAAACATAAGGATGAGCACCGTGCCAGCCTCCCCCCACTTTCATGACCAATTCTTTTTTAGAGAAGGCTTTGGCCAGCATGATAGCATACATCGTGGCCAGAGTTCCGCTGGTGGTGAACCGGATTTTATCTGCACCTATCTGTCCCAAAATCAGCTCGGCCAGTTCACTCTGGTGGCTGCCCGGAAAACCTGTTGTCAGCCCCTGGCTCTTTTTAAAATAATCCTGTAGAGCTTTGATCACGACTCTCGGGTTGTGTCCCAGGACATTGGCAAAATGACCCTGCCAGAAATCGATGTACATGTTCCCGTCTGCATCCCACACTTTTGAGCCACTGCATTGAAGGTCATAAAACGGAAAGGGACTGAATAACCTGAGGTTATGGCTGCCTCCGGTAATCAAGTACCGGGAAGCCTTCTTAAAGATAGCCTCTGACTTTTTATGCTTTGACCTGAAATTCTGGATTAAATCATTGAGCAGCCTTTGTTTATCCATGACCATCCCTCTCAAGCCTCAGGAAACAAGAACCTGAAGTCCAACCCCAATGTCTGATAAAAGAGAGTCATTGATTGATAAGCCCGTTTAATGGTTGAGCTAAGGCTAATTTTCCTGACCTGTATTTCTTTCATAATCTTGCTTTTCGACAGCCAGGTATTGCATAGATTAGAACAACACAAAGAAATAGTCAAAAAAAAAGTGAGCGCCAGCAAGCACCTCTATCTCCGTAACATTTTATTATGAAAGTGTAATTGTTAGCAGCGGCGGTTCTGCTTCATCCTGGCCAAGACCCTCCCACCCACCACCATGGGCCTCGGATGGAACAGAACCGCCGCCGCACTTCTCCATCAGGCCAGATGTTTCCCTTATCACGGAAATAAAGATGCTTTTTGAGCGTCCTGTCTTACGAAAGATAAACGAGATTAAAAAGGGTGTCCCTCCAGGCAACACCCCCATGATTAGGGAACTTCCCTAAAATGATCACTCTCCGATGAACTGCGATATGGTGATTTTCCTCTTCTCCAGGCTTGTTCCCAGAGCTTTCTCCAGCCTGGCCAAAGCAAGATTATAATCAACCAAAGACTTCAGCTCCAGAGACCTTTCCTTGGCCAGTTCATCCTGGTACTGAAGGACAAAATAGTTGGTGGTCAGCCCGACATTCAGCTTTTTCACCTCAGCCTCCAGTCTTTTTTCAGCCAACTCGCGGGCAACGCGGTAAGCCTCAACTCTCTTGAAGTTGGTCTCGATATCCCTGAGCGCGTCTTTCACATCCAGGTAGACCTGTTTTTCCAGGTTTTTTAACTCCAGCTGGCTCTTTTCCATTTCCATCCTGGCCTTGACGACATCGGCTTTGGTCGTAAAATTGCTCAGGGGAAGGGAGAGAGTCAAGCCAACAGTCCAGTTGTCGTATTTAAACCCGAAAGCATCCTTCAAGGCATCGGAAGGAGGATGGGTAATCGTATCAATCGGAGGGCCAAAGGGGTCCAGGGGATTAAAAACATTTTCTGTTCCTGAAAGCCCGGGACTCCAGTAGGAAAACTCCAGATCCAGGTTGGGAAGAAGCTGATTCCGGGCAATATTCAGATTCAGCTCATTGGTCTCGATAGTCTTCTTCCTCATTTCTAAATCCGGACTCTTTTCTAAAGCCTTTCTCAGCGCTTCTCCCAGTGAGATCTCTTCCTGAATAAAACTCGGCTTGTCCAAGGGGATTATCTTTTTCTGGCTCATCTCCCCTTCTTCTGTCAGGTTGAGCAAGTCTCTTAGCAAATCCTCACTTCTTCGGATAAGAGCCTCGGCTGCAAGTATATCCGCTTCTCGTGAGGCCACAACAGCCTCGGCATTCAGAATCTCGATCTGTGCCAATTTGCCCACTTCAACTTCTTTCCTATTCTTAGCCAGGAGGTCCTGCGCAAGCTCCAAGGACTGCTGTTTGACCTTGTAATCCTCGATGGCGTAGACGAGATTCCAGTAAGCCTCCTGCACCCTGTAGACCGTATCTATGAGGACCTTCTCGAACTGACTGTAAGAAATGTCCAGGTTGTTGCGGGCAATGAGAATTTCTCTCCGGCTGACCTTTGTGCCGAAATTCTTCAGCAGAGGCTGAGTTAGACTGAAGCGCAACGAGCTTCCGTAACGGGGGTTGATGACCTGAAAGCCTGCAGTCGTTTCATATCTGTTATTGTATAGAGTGAGAGAAAAGTTGCCTCCCGTGGGAATCTGCTGAACCAAGGTTGCAGAGTAATCCAAATCCTTGTTGGTAACGGTGTCTGCCTGTTCGAGCCACCAGTAGGAAGGACTTTCCGTTCGTTCGTTTCCGAACCCGATGTCAAGCCGGGGCATGAAAAACTCCTTGGCTTTTATCAGGGATGCATCGGCCAGCTCAGGGTTGATAACTTCCACCGCGACGTTAAGGTTATCCTTCAAAGTCCTGATGATGCATTCTTCGAGAGACAGAGAGAGTGTTTCCTCCTCTCCAGAGAAACAGGGCTTGAAGAACAAGATGAAAACCAGGGCTGGAATAAAAATTGTTTTTATCCTCATTATAGGCCTCCTGAAAAAAATATGGACATGGACAGAAAACCTCCTCATTCATCCAGTCTCATTTTAATCAATGCTTCAACCAAATAATACGAATATTTGTGTCTATTGGTTCAAATCCAGGTGAATTGACCCTCTCTCATTTTATGTGAGTGGAATACACGGGAATGGAAGAAACGAGCTTGATGATTTAGCCTTACCTAACCTCCCTGGAAGGGGAACAAGGTAAAGAAACACGGGGATAAGCGTTTAAATCCAGGTCTAGAGACGGTGTCATTCCCTTTTTGAGCTTCTCCAAAGCCAGGGCTGCCACCATGGCGGCATTATCGGTACAGAATTCAGGCGAAGGAACGGCAGGAGTCAAGCGCTGCTTCCGGGCAAACTCCTCGAAGTGATGCCTGAGCTTTTTATTCCTGGCAACTCCGCCACAGAGAATGAGCGCCTTGGGTTTGAGATTCTCTGCGGCCTGAGCCAGGTTGGCCAACAGGGCCCGGATCACAGCCATCTCGAAGCTGGCCAGAAAATCATAGAAATGAGGATGGCTCTTGGCAATCTTGAGTTCTTTAATCAGCTTTAAAGCCGCCGTCTTCAGCCCGCTGAAACTGAAGTCAAGGCTTCCATCTGTCATATGCGGCAAGCCAAAAACGAACTTCCGAGGGTCTCCTCTTTCGGCCAATTCATCAATAACCGGCCCTCCCGGATATCCCAGGTCAAGGAATTTGGAGATTTTATCCAGGGCTTCTCCTGCCGCATCATCTCGTGTTCTTCCGATGAGCCGATAATCCATCTTCTTCTTCATGAAAAAGGTGGAGGTGTGACCTCCTGAGGCGACAAGAGCCAAGGCGGGAAAGGGAATCCTGCGATTTTCAAGAAAGACGGATTCAATGTGGGCTTCGATATGGTCGACCGTGATCAGGGGTTTTCCAAAATAATAGGCCAGGCCTTTGGCAAAGGATAGGCCAACCAACAAAGAACCGATCAATCCAGGCCCCTGAGTCACGGCATAGGCATCGACATCCTCGAGCTTCAGCTTTGCCCGGCTTAAGCACTCCTGGACGACATAGATAATAGAGGTGATGTGCTGCCGTGAAGCCAGTTCAGGAACAACTCCTCCATAAGGAGCGTGGATCTCGTCTTGAGTGAGAACCACGTTGCCCAGTATCTTGAAATTTTCATCGAGGACCGAAGCGGAAGTTTCATCGCAGGATGTCTCAATTCCCAAGACACGCATCGTCTCTTTTCTCATCCTTTCACTTTTTGTATTTGTTGAGCAGTCTTTCCAGGCTTTTCGCGTAAGGCGGCCTGGATATCCCTTTCTCAGTGATTATGCCTGAGATGTAGCCAGCAGGAGTGACATCAAAGGCTGGATTCTCGACGCCGACATGAGGCAAGGTCACGCATCGTCCAGCGAACTCCCTGACCTCCTCAGCGCTTCTCTCTTCGATGGGAATCTGCTCTCCCTCAGACAGTCCCGGATCAATGGTACTTGTCGGAGCCGCGATGTAGAACGGGAGGTTATGTTCCTTGGCCAGGACAGCCAGAGTGTAGGTGCCGATTTTATTGGCCGTATCCCCATTGCGGGCGATCCTGTCCGCCCCGGTCAGGACCGCTGAGACCTCTCCCTTTTTCATCAGATGCCCGGCCATACTGTCCGTGATCAAAGTCACGGGAATCTTCTCTCTATCCAGCTCCCAGCAGGTGAGCCTTGCACCCTGAAGGAGAGGCCTTGTTTCATCCACGTAAACATGAATTCTCTTGCCTTCCTGGAAGGCTGATCGTATAACGCCCAGGGCTGTCCCGTATCCGGCTGTAGCCAGGTCTCCGGTATTGCAGTGCGTCAGGACAGAATCTCCGTCTTTAAGAAGGCTCTTCCCCCAGAAACCGATCTTCCTGTTGATCTCCACGTCCTCTCTCTCGATCGCCTCTGCCTCTTTGATCAATCTCCGCTGGAGCTCAGGGAAAGCAAGACCCCTGCTCTCATCGAAGGTTCTTTTCATCCTTTCCAGAGCCCAGAATAAATTGCGGGCCGTCGGCCTGGTTTTTTCAAGCCTCTTAAGAATCCGGGAGAACTCTTTTTCCAAACCCGTGTCACTCTTCATCCGGAGTAGGCCCAGAGCCGCTCCGTAGGCAGCGGCAACTCCGATAGCAGGAGCTCCCCGGATGACCATCTTCTCGATCGCCTCCGCCACCTGGTTGTATTCCCGGCACTCCACGTAGACCTCCTCATCCGGGAGCTTTCTCTGGTCAATCATCACCAGCCTGTCTCTATCCCACTTGACTGCTGGCAGCATCATCCTTGCCTTTCCTTTTGCCAGGAAGGAGCCTCAGGACCCTTCCATTTCCATTTTTTCACCCACTCCATGTACTTCTCTCGAAAATCTTCCCACTCTTTTGAGGAGAGCTCTTCTTTCAACCTCTGGTAGCAATACACGATCTGGAGGTCATTATCCCTTAAAATCTCTTCTGTGGGGAGCCCGAGCTCTTTGGCCATCAAGGCTGACTCAAAGCTCTTCCCGTAGTCGGCGAGGTGGCTCAGGATCTGCGACCGGAGATAGTGGTAAAAACCACAGCTGAGGTCCTCATCAGAGAGCTTTTGGGCTGTCTTTAGGGCAGATGCCAAAAGCTTTTCTCTCTCCTTTCCCTCTTGATGAATTGCCTTCTTCAGCATCGCATCCGTGTATCTTTGGGCGGCCAGGATCGTAACGGGTGAAAACTTGGATTTTTCGATAAGGAAGATGTAGATCCTGAGCGATGAGTCCTCGACCCAGAGCTCCTCCAGCGAGAGAGCCAATCCCAAAAGAGAAACCTGCTGGGCCCATTCCTCGCCTTTTTCAAACCCATGGGAATGGGCAAGACGGAAACTCTCTTCAGCATCCTGCCAGAGTTTGAGCTTCAATTCGGTCATCCCCTTTAACATGTAAGCCTGGGATGAGGGGCGCTTCGAAACCTCATGCTCCGCTTCTTCCAGAGCTCTTTTGAAGGAGCCCAGGGCATCTTCGGTCTGATAGAGTCGGGAATACTTCTGGCCCTGGGTGTAATGAAGTTTGGCCTCCCTAAGATGGGAAACGCATGAGGAGAATAAGGCAAAACAGAACATAAATAGCAGGAGGAGGAAAAAATCCACAGGGCCTTTCTTCAATCCGACTGCTTTCTCCCGTGGGCACACCTTATCCATTTTTACTCCTTACATGCTTTTTTATGATCTCAGCAATAACTTTCTGCACTTTTTCCTGCGAGATGAGTTCCAGGCTGAGGGATACCATCTCACCCGCAAAATCCTTCAGACCCCTGATAAGCTTGGATTGATTCTTTAACTCACTGATATCCTTTTCCGCCTGAATGACTTTCTGATCGAACTCCTTGACGATCTTTCTGTAATCGCCGGATTCCATTTCTTCGTGAAAAAGGGCTGAGAGAAAAGGATCTTCGAGCCCAAGGATGGGATAGAGCCTGGCAAACGATCCTCTTAAAGAGGCCATGTCTTTTTTTCTTATTTCAGGTTCAAAACACCTCATCAAAGCGCGATTATCACTGAAGAAACTGAGGATAAAATCATCGGGTTTTAACTTGACGCGCTCTGGATCAAGCCAGACTTTCCAGGAAAAGATCTTCTCTTTCCATTCTTTTGTTCTTTTTATGGCCCAGAAGAGGGAAGCATTAAGAAGGGGGAAATAGAGATAACTCTGTAAAGGAAAGATTTTGGAGAGAAAGCTTATGCCGCTTTCCACCGTCTTTTCAAGAGAAGACTTGGGCATGGTAATATAATAAGAATTAAACCGGTTGGAGTAAAGAAAAAATGGGGTCAGGGCTCGACATTAGACTTCAGATCATTAAGAAAATCAGAATATGAGTTCTTGAGCAAAGCAAGCAATGAATAAAAAATGTCTAATGTCGAGCCCTGACCCCATCTATTCTAAAGCCTGGAAGTCACTTAATCTCAAGTAGGGCAAGGAAAGCTTCCTGCGGGACCTCCACCTGGCCGATCTTTTTCATCCTCCTTTTACCCACCTTCTGTTTTCCCAGCAGCTTCATCTTTCTTGTGTAATCTCCTCCGTACAGTTTGGCCAGGACATCTTTCCTGTAGGGCTTGATGGTCTCCCGGGCAATCACCCTTTTGCCGATCGCTGCCTGGAGAGAAACCTCAAACTGCTGTCGGGGGATGAGCTCCCTCATCCTCTGGACAAGCGTCTTTCCCCGTGAATAAACACTATCTTCATGGACAACCAGTGAAAAAGCATCCACAACCTCCCTGTTGATCAAAATATCGAGCTTGACCAGTGGGGCTTCCCTGAAACCTATAAACTCGTAATCCATGGACGCATAGCCCTGCGAAACCGATTTCAACTGGTTGTAGAAATCCACGACGATTTCGTTCAGAGGAAGATGATAAGTCAGGAAGATGCGCTGCGTGCTGATGTACTCCATTTTCTGCTGCTCACCGCGCCGTCTTTCCAGAAGCCTGAGGACAGAGCCCAGATATTTTTCAGGAGTGATAATCAGGGCTTCGATGAGCGGTTCCTCGATCTTCAGAATCTCGTGAGGCGGAGGAATCTGGGAGGGGTTATGGAATTCCAATACCTGACCGTCTTTCCTGGTGACTCTGAAGTTGACACTCGGAGCAGTGGTGACCAGGTTCAGGTCAAACTCGCGTTCCAGCCGCTCCTGGATTATTTCCCTGTGAAGCAATCCTAAGAAGCCGCCCCTGAAACCCAATCCCAAAGCCGGCGAGTTTTCGGGTTCGTAATGGAAGGAAGAATCATTGAGCCTCAGCTTCTCCAGAGCCTTTCGCAAATCTTCCACACTGCTTTCTCCGGCAGGGAACATCCCGCAAAACACCATGGATTTCGCCTCCTGAAAACCGGGAAGGGCCAGGGAGGTCCTCCTGTATCTCTCGGTGACCGTGTCACCTATCCGGGCGTGGCTCAATTCCCTTATACCAGCGATCATGTAGCCCACTTCGCCTGTCTCCAATCGATTCACCTTCTTAGGCTTCGGTGTTAAATAGCCGAGTTCTTCGACTTCATAGGTGGCTCCGCTGGACATCAGCTCAACCTTGGCTCCGGTGCGGATAGCTCCTTCAAAAATCCTGACCAGGATGATCACTCCCCGATAGGAATCAAACCAGGAATCGAAGACCAGGGCTCTCAGAGGGGAATCTGGATCTCCATCCGGCGGCGGGATACGGCTGACGATATTTTCCAGGACCTGGTCGATACCCGTTCCTTTCTTTGCGCTCACCAGAATCGCTTCCTCCCTGTCTATGCCGATGATGTTTTCCATCTGTTCCAGAGTGAGCTCCGGGCTGGCTTGATACAGGTCTATCTTGTTGATGACAGGAATAAGCACAAGGTCATTCTGGAGGGCAAGATAGGTATTGGCCAATGTCTGGGCTTCAACTCCTTGAGAGGCATCAATGACCAGGAGTGCGCCCTCACAAGCAGCCAGACTCCGCGAAACTTCGTAGGTGAAATCCACATGCCCTGGAGTATCGATCAAGTTGAGGAAGTACTCTCTTCCGTCTTCGCTTGTATACAGGAGCCGGGCTGTCTGAGCTTTTATGGTGATTCCCTTCTCCCTCTCCAGGTCCATGGTATCCAGCACCTGGTCTTTAAATTCCCGGGGAGAGATCGCCCCGGTTCTCTCCAGGAGCCGGTCCGCTAAGGTAGACTTCCCATGATCAATGTGGGCTATAATCGAAAAATTCCTGATATTTTCCATCTGAAGAAGATAATTATATCTCAAAAATTGGGAAGGTTCTATTTTTCTTTTTTCAAGAGTAAGCATCTTCTATGATGGGAAATATCTGACTAATTGAGAAGTGCAGCGACGCTTCTACTCCATCCGAAGCCCATGGTGGAGGGTGGGAGGGTCTTGGCTAGGATGGAGGGGAACCGTCGCTGTAACAGATTACACCTTCATTATTAATTGTCACGGAAATAGAGATGCTTCTTTTTTAAGAGGAAGAATACCCTGATCTACGGGCATTAAAGCGAACGGGAATGCCTGCGGGATTTAATACTGACTTGACTTTTCCCCTTGACTCGAGTAACTTTTCTAAGAGTAGTCAAGATAAATAAGACCTTGATCCTCAATAGGAGGCTTTAATGTTTTTACTGGGACCTGTCGGACCGATGGAACTTCTGCTCATCGTTTTGATCATTATCATCATATTTGGTGCACGGAGACTTCCAGAACTCGGAAAATCCTTAGGTGAAGGGATAAAGAATTTTCGAAAATCCATAAGCGGCAAAGAAAAAAACACTGAACCCCCTTCAGATAAACCGCAGCCCCCAGCCAAGGAAGAATGAGCGGTAACATTGAGAATTCTGCTCATGAACGTAAAGATGAAAACGGAAATTTCCTTTTTATAAATCTCCCTGCCAAAAAAATCCACCCTTTTCTGCTATCAACCTGACCGGGAAAAAGCTGAAATGTCTCTTTATGCCGGGTTCGACCTTGGAGGTACCCAGCTCAAATACGGCCTAATAGACTCCAAGGGGAAAATACTCGTTCAAGAGAAAACAGCCACACCCTCCACAATCCAGGGACTTATCCAGCTTCTGGAAAGGATTTGGGATGCTTTGAGGAGCAGAGAAAAAAGACGCATAGAGGCTGTCGGCTTTGGATTTCCGGGAATATTCAGCCTGGAGGAACAAAAAATCCTTCAATCTCCAAACTATCCTGAACTGGACAATTTCGACCTCATTCCTGCTCTTTCCAGATTCATAGAGGTCCCCTTATGGGTGAATAACGACGCCAACATGGCTGCTTTCGGAGAATACAAGCTTGGAGGCGGCAAGGGAGCTCAAAGCCTGATCTTCTTGACCATCGGCACAGGCGTCGGGTCAGGTATCATCCTCGAGGGAGAGCTCTGGCGGGGCAAATGCGGTTTTGCTGGAGAACTGGGCCATGTGACTGTCAACCCGGACGGAGAAATCTGCAACTGCGGAAGCCAGGGCTGTTTGGAGACAGAGGTCTCAGCTTCCAAGATCGTGAAGAACTACGCGGACATGAAAAAAAAGGAAGAAAAAATATCAGCAGAAGAGGTTTATCGACGCGCAAAAAGTAATGACGGACATGCCCGTGAGGCCTTTGCTCTGGCAGGTCACTTTCTGGGAAGGGGCCTGGGAATAGCCATCAATTTGATCAACCCGGAGAAGATTCTTCTGGGTGGCGCCGTCATGGCCGCGGGTGAATTTCTCCTTCCTGCTGCTCTTGATGAGGTGAAGAAAAGGTCTTACAAGGCCGCTCTCCAGTGCTGCAGTATTGAGAAAGCCACTCTCGGAAATAAAGCTGGCTTTCTGGGAGCAGCCCTCTGGGCCAAAAAACAGAACAAAGGATGAGATATGGCATCCTCACCTGAAAAGTTTTATCTCCACACATTCTTCCTGTCTTTCTTATCCCTTAATCTGGAATATGTCCACTCAATGTATGGCGCTCCTGGAATCGACAAATCATCATAAAAGCATCTTCTGTGATGAGGGAACATCTGACCTAATGGAGAAGTGCGGAGACGGTTCCTCTCCATCAGAAGCCCCAAGCTTTCCTTGAATCTTGACTCTTACAAGGGAGTCTATTATTGTATGAAGTTGAATCTAAATTTGAGGAAAAGGAGTTATTCCCTATAAAGACACGGAATAAAGAGCCGATCCAGAAGGATGAGTGAAAGAAGGAGGCACGAAGTGGTCAGGAAGATATTCAGGTCATTTTGGATAATCATTTTCATCATGGGATTCACCTCGCTTTCTTTGGCCTACACCACTACAGGCACTTTAAAAGGAAAGATAATCGACTCCGAAGGACTTCCCTTACCCGATGCTTTCATTTACTTGTCCTCACCGGCCATGCTGGGGATCCGGATTTACATCACTTCAGAGACGGGCAATATCTTTTTCCCGTATCTTCCGCCGGGGATATACAGAATCATGGTGGAAATGCCCGGGTTTAAGACAATCTCCGTTGAAAATGTCATCATCAGGGCCGGCAAAACCATCGACCTCCATATCCCCATGGAGATAACTACGATCGAAGAAGAAATCTCAACAGAAATTCCCACTCCTACCCTGGATGTGTATTCAGTAAAAACTGCGACTAGTATAGAACAGGAGTTTCTCAGCCATATTCCTTTTCCCCGAACCCTTGAGGACGTTATCGCTTCGGCTCCAGGCGTCATCACGGAGAGAGTTCCCTTCCAAAAAAAGTCCTTCCTGCACGGCTCCCCTTCCAGCGCCAACACCTATAGCTATGAAGGCTTTTCTATGAGCGACTCTGCGGACCGCCATCTTCTTGTTAACCTTAATGTTGATACCTTCGAAGAGATAGAAGTGGAGGCCGCAGCTCATCCTGCAGAGGCCGGGCTGACTGACGGTGGATTCATCAACATCGTGACAAAATCCGGAAGCAATAAAATGGATGGATCCATCAATATCTATCATACCAGCGAAAATCTCTCCAGCTCACTCAGGCCTGAGGACGAACTCAGCGGAGCGGGCATCTCCCCGCCTGCAATCGATAAAGGGCTATGGGACACCTCTCTCTCCCTCAGCGGCATGATATTCGAAGATATCGTCTGGTTCTTTGGAAACGCTCGCATCATCTCCCAGAAACAGAGCACCCCTTTCATCCCCTGGACCGATCCTCTCGGGAACGAGCATCCGGCCTTTAACAGGACCAATGAAGATATAATGGGATCTTTTAAGCTATCCGGTCGATACATCCCTCAGCTCAACTCAACGCTCCTCTTCAACTACAGCAACCGCTATCGTTCAGTCTATGAGTCTGGATTGGACTGGAATACCCCCGAAGAGTCGACTCATATTTCTGACCGTGAAATAAACTACACCGGCATCGGAATAGTCAGTTATGCCCTTGACCAGAACACATACGCTGAGCTCAAAGCTGGCTACACCTACCACAAACTTCCTCTTCGCCTGAAAGAAAGCCAAATCGGGAATCCGCAGTACTTCGATGCTGGAACAGGGCATCCCTGGGGAAATGTGGGATTCAACGAAAACAGGCTGCAGAGAAAATTTCAGGCCACAGCCTCCATAACGCGATTTCAGGAAAGCATCTTGGGAGGAGACCACGAACTCAAAGCCGGTGCCGAATATGAGTATGCATTGAGAGAGAGCTCCGTATGGAGAATAAACAACCTGTTCATTAACTACTTCTTCGGGAATCAGAATTACTTCGGACAGGATGTTTCTCCCTCCTCCGGCTTTCTCGTGGATAAGGGACTGGTTTCTTTTTTCCTCGTCGGCGGAAGCCAATCAGAGTCCAATCCCCAAAACGAGCTCCATCGTTTTAGTTTTTACGCCCAGGACTCAATGACATTCCTGAAGAGGCTGACTATTTATCTGGGACTCAGGTTTGATAGAAGCCAAAGCGAGCTCACATCTCATACAAAATCACAGAGCGGCAATTACGTCTCTTACAGTATCGGCGAAAACATCATTGAATCCGTCCAAGACATCAATCCTTATGACGAAGTATCCACCCCAAGATGGAAGAACGTGATAGTCTGGAACACCCTCTCCCCTCGGGTTGGGTTGAGCTTCGACATCTTTGGAAAGGGAAGATCCGTCCTCAAAGCTTCCTTCGCGCGCTACAAAGAAGCTCTCCTCCTGGACTATCTTACCGATCTGAATCCTGTCAATCCTTACCGGTCTCATCAGTTTATCTGGTTCGACGAGGATATGGACAGCGAGGTGGATGGTACAGATACATATGTCCCTTATCCTGATGACTTTCGCCTGTATTCCGCAGACAACTACAAAAGGCAAATCGCTTCGGGGACCCACCCTCCCTACACAGACGAATGGACCGTCGGACTTCACCAGGAACTCTTCCCTGATTTCTCCTTCCGTGTGAGCTACATTCACAAGGCCACAAAAAATATCCTGGCAAGCGTCCTCTATGCCTTAGACCAGGACAGGGACTGGTACACCGCCGAGCAGGATGAGGAAAATTGGTGGGTGCCTTTTAATACCATTGTCCCGGGTGTAGATGATTTTTCCGATACGCCAGTCACCGTGTATTACTTATCGAATAATGCACCTGACCTTTTTTACAGAATAAAGAATGTACCGGAGCTCGAACATAATTACCAGGCGGTTGAGGTTGCCTTCACAAAAAGAATGTCTCACAAATGGCAGCTCAGCGGCTCTGTTGTTTTCAGCAAGACAACAGGGAACACAGGTTTGAACTTCGATGGATACTCCGGATTTTCGCTAGCCCGGCGAGATCCCAACTCTTTTGTCAACCTTCCTGAGGATTCAAGGCTTGGCTATGATACACCCCTTTCCGTAAAATTAATGGGAACCTTCGAAATTCCCCTCGGTTTCTTCCTGAGCTTCTATTACAGATATTTGAGCGGGTCTATCTGGACCAGGAGTGTCACCATCACCCCCCCCTCAGCCTGGACTCAATCGAATGATGCCTTCAGCATGCCGGTGACAGTCCTTCTGGAAAAACCTGGGGAAAGAAGGACCGAACCCTACAGCACATTAGACCTGAGAATCGAGAAGAAATTCAGGGCAGGCCGCTCAGGGTCCCTGAGTTTTTATGCAGACATCATGAACGTTTTTGGTTACAAATCTGATTTTCTCCACCAAAACGACGGAGGCTTCTGGTTTCCAGACGATGAAAACACCGATCAAGGCACACGGATCCAGAGCTCAAGCTACAGGAACATCACCTCACTACTCGGGATAAGGACACTCAGATTATGCCTTCGCCTCAATTTTTAATTCACTGCGTTTTTTCTTGAATCATCGTGATTATGACACGATAAGCCTGATCCCTCATGAAGCCGGAATGCCTAAGGTTCTTTAATATTTACTGACCCGCTTCTCAAAAATTGAACTCTATGACCTTTTTCAATTCCTCATCTCCAGTCCTGTTTTTAAGGAGCGCGTGCAGCTTGCTTTTTTCCTGCCGGAGCCCTGCTATATCGCCCTCTATGGTATAAGGCACTTCGATTTTATACTTCTCCCTCTGTTTCTCTTTGAGCGCAGACTCTCTCAACTTCACCTCATAAACATCATCATAATCCCAGATAAGCCGGCCCTCAAGATCCTTCAATTCCAGGTGGAGTTCAAGAGTGGTCTTCAGCCATTCATCCTCTGCTTTAAACCAGATGCCCTTATAGGGGACCTCAACCAGAATCATCCCCTCAGCCCGGTTTGGTTCAATCAATGTCTTCTTCACATCCAGGCTGAAATCAAAAATACCCTTCTCTTCTAAAAAAGTCTCTTGAGCCACAGCAAGACGTCGACTTAAATCGTGTAAATACTCGACATCATGCCCATAACTCAGGTCGAGATGACTAAAAGGGGATAAGTCATACGTCGCCAGCCTGTAATCGCCGGTGCAGTTTGAATCGACAAAGACAACCGGAAAACGGCCGTAATACCAGACCTCACCGCATTTCCTGTAGAGCGGACTTAGGGGATCTCTGTTTTCAGTGAGGTGGATTTCTCTGTATTGAGGAGGACCAAAAAGAACAAAGATCCTTCCCCTGTCAGTCAAATATCCTTCTTTCCTTTCATCCCTGAAGAGCTCGTTGGCTGCATCCAGGCGCTTGTAATATTCCGTCCTGAATTCATTCTCTTCTGTGTCCGGGGTCGGATCCCGCCGCTTCCAGAAATCCTCTTTGAATTGTTCTCTTTCTGAATCCGGAAGCTCAAGAAAAATCTTTCTTTCTTTTCTGGTCATAATATAATCGACTTGATACAAGAACCGGGCATCCTCCGCACCCAACTTTCTCTCCAGTCTGATTATTCGACTCGTGCATGATGTGTATATGGCAGGCAGAAGGAAAAACGATAGAAAGACAGGCAAGAAAAAGATAGAGAAATTCCAAAAACGGGAGCGCATCCTCCAGTCTCCAAAAATACTCATTTATCCTCCTCCCAGACTTTACCATAAACAGCAATTTTTATGCCAATATTGACTCTGTCCTTCAGCCTGTTCCCCTGCACTGGTTTTGCTTCAAGTAAAGACACAGGGCATAAAGGGGACAGGATTTTTTAGGAAACAGCAGCCTGTCCCTTTTTTTCATCTGTCAGTTCTTTCAGCAGCTTCAAATCCCGGGGAGAAATATCTCCCATCAAAAACATGAAAGCGAGTTTATTATGAAGGAGGGGATCGGCATCTTGAGCGATATAACCTCCCTTTACGAGGTCTTTCCACTCACAAGTGCCTGGCACAGGAGAAAAGTAAGCCAGCCGGGGCACCGCGCCCAGTCTTTGGACATGAAGGACACTCTCTTTCATGCTGGAATAAGTCTGGCCAAGCAATCCCACCATAAGGTAGACGTTGATCTCCTGACGCCTGTAACCGGCTCTCTCGAGATGGACAATCGCCCTTTCCAGATCACCTTCTGAAACTTTGGAGCCAGCTTTAGCCAGAACTCCAGCATCGGTGGATTCCTGACTGAGAAAGAGAGATTGAACGTTCGCTTTCTTGAAAAGAGAGGCCAGTTCAGAGTCAATCTCTCTTACATGAAGGCCATTCGGAGTATGGAAGAAAACAGAAAGATCTCGCTGGATAACTCCTTTCAATAGAGGAACGATATGGTTTTCCTTCTTCAGGAGAAGGGCATCATCATAAAAAGCGAAATTCTGGGTTCTGTACCTCCGATGGTGATATTCAATTTCAGACACGACAGATGAAGGAGGCCTCTGTTCAAATTTTTTGCAAAGCAGAGGGCTGGCACAAAAAGAACATTCAAAAAGACACCCTCTTGAAGTGAGGACCGGCAGAACATCTTGTCCCGGTATTAAATCAAACGCAGGCCAGGGAATCTCATCCAGGGTTTCAACCTGAATATCCGGTGAATAACCGTCGCCAAAAATCTCCCTGATGAGGGGGAGGAATCCCCTTTCGCCCATGCCTTGAAAAATGACATCGGCTCCGGAAGTGCTTCTGGCGTGCTCCGGCAGCAGGGTGGCGTAGATTCCGCCCAGAACCACAGGAACCTGGCCGAATTTCCTCCGGATAAGCTCCACTACCAATTGAACTCCTGGATACCAGTAAGTCATGGTGCAGGTCAAAAGGACAAGGTCAGGGAACGGGACCTCTTCCAGCTCGTGAAGAAAAAGCTCGATGGGAATTCCGTAGCGTGAATATTTCCGGGGGACCTCTTTCAGGACAGAAGGCTTGGGGACTTCCTTTTTGAGAAAAGGTCCTCTCCCGTCCGGCTTCGTTTTTATAATTTTTTCAAGAGCAGGATGACGGCGGCTTAAACAGTCGATCAAGTGCAAACGGAACCGCGTGTATTTCTGAAGGAGCGATGCGATATAGAGAAGGCCCAAAGGCCTCAGCCAAAAATCATAGGCCGTGAAATCGTAGATCCAGGGATTTATGAGAAGGATGTTCTTTGCTTTGGACATATGTCCATTTTATGTTCAACGGCCGCAGGAGGCCTCTGTCCTTGTGTTGAGCTGGTGCGGAAGGTGGGACTCGAACCCACACGGTCTTAAAGACCATAAACTCCTGAGGCTTACGCGTCTACCAATTCCGCCACTTCCGCAGGTTGTCATATTATAATAATAAGCTTAGCAAGAGTCAATCTGGGGTCTGACCTTGAAAACTTGACAAAATCGGGTTCTGTTCTTATTTTATCAAGCGGTGACACCTTCCAACTTCTGTCATACCTTTCAACTCAACCTTAGCCATTCATCTCAATCTCAGATAAGGAGGTCTGATGAAACTTTCAAGCCAGGAGCAAGTTGAAAAGCTTTCCCAATTTCAGAGTGAAAATTTTCTAACCACCTCTTTTTACTTCGACACGGACAAGGGCAGGATGCGGAAAAAGGAGATCAATCTCTCTTTGAAGAACCTGCTCAACACAAGTAAAACCCGAATAGAACAAATGGAAGTCAGTAAGAAGAAAAAGGGCTCGCTCAATAAAGACCTGGAGAAGATCAAGCATTTTTGCTCACAAAATCTTCCTTTGAATCATTCTTCAGGGCTGGCCATTTTTTCCTGCAGCAACCAGGACTTTTGGGAGTTCTTCAACCTGCCCAGCTCTCCGCCCAACAGAATTATATTTGACAAAAATCCCTATGTCCGGCCGCTCTCAGCGATCCTGGATGATCACCACCGCATTTTTGCCCTGACTCTGGACCGGAAAGAAGCCAAATGGTACGACATTTTCATGGATGAGATCTCGCTGCTGGACAGTCATGAAGAGGACGTTCCCAGTAAAGTC
>JAOUKO010000345.1 GCA_029882525.1 Candidatus Aminicenantota bacterium
GACCTGTTCTCCCCGTAATAACAATAATGGCACATTTATTGCAATAAAAGGGGTCTGGTAGGCAGTCATGAATGTCAACCTTTATGTAAAATTGAGCATCTTAAAAACGAGAAGAAAAGAATCGATACTTGACTTTGGAGGATAAAAATGGGAATGGATCGCACGATCAAAAAAAAGAAATGGCCCCTGAAAAGGATAGCTGTTTATGCCGCCGCAGGAGTCTTCATCATCGTTGTCCTTTATGTTTTTCTTTTTAAAATGAGCAAATCCACTCTTAACGTGCAGGCGGAGAGGCTGACCATTTCCACCGTGACCAAAGGTCCTTTTCAAGAATACATCCCCGTGCAAGGGGAAGTCCTGCCTATATACACACATTATTTGGATCCTCTGGAAGGAGGAATAGTAGAAGAAATTTATTTGGAAGCCGGGTCAATGGTGAATAAGGGTGACCAGATCCTGAAGCTAGCCAACACCAACCTCATTATCGACATCATGTGGAGAGAAGCTGAATTGTTCCGGGCAAGCGATAACCTGCGCGGTACCAGGCTGTCCATGGAGCAGTATAAACTTCTGTTGAGCAAAGAGCTTGTTGATATAGAGAGCAGGCTCCAGAAGCAAAAACGTGTATATGAACGCTACAATGAGCTCGTCAAAGATGATTTGATATCGCAACATGAATTTGAGCTTGAAAAAGATCAATATGAATACCTTTTGAAACTGAATGAATTGACCATCGAGAGCCAGAAAACCGATCTCATGTTCCGTCAGGCCCAAGTCGAAGCCTTGGAAGACTCGCTGGAACGTATGCAGTCAAACCTCGTAGTTCTCAAACAGAAACAGGACAATTTGACAGTCAAAGCACCTATTTCCGGTCAGCTCACCTCTTTGAGAGCAAAAATCGGCGAATCCATAAGCCCAGGTCAACGAATAGGTCAAATCGACATGTTAGAGGGATTCAGAGTCAGGGCAGGAATAGATGAGCATTACATAGCTCGAATCGAAAAAGACCGAACAGGAAAATTTGATTTTGCTGGTAATACTTACAAGCTGGTCGTGAGCAGGATCTATCCAGAGGTGCAGGATAACCGCTTTGAAGTGGATATGGAATTTGTGGGAAAACAACCCGAAGGCATAAGACGAGGAATGACCCTTCACATCAGCCTGGAACTGGGAGATATTGCGGAGGCCATCCTCCTGCCCCGGGGCGGATTCTATCAAACCACCGGAGGAAACTGGGTCTATTTGCTCGATGAATCAGGAAGCATCGCCACCAAACAAAGAATCAGGCTGAATCGCTACAATCCGGAGGCTTTTGAGGTGATAGAAGGACTAAAACCAGGAGATAAGGTGATCACCTCCTCCTATGAGAGCTTCGGAAACATGGAAAGATTGGTTTTGAAATAAAAAAAATTCTCTTGAAAGAGAAACTTTGAAATTTAAAGGAGGACATTAAATGATAAAAACCAAAAACCTCAAGAAAATCTACAGGACTGAAGAAGTAGAAACGACGGCCTTGAACAATGTCAATCTCGATGTCAGAGAAGGCGAGTATGTGGCGATTATGGGGCCCTCGGGCTGCGGGAAGTCAACCCTATTGAATGTCCTGGGGATGATCGACAAATCCAGTGGAGGAGAATACTTTTTTCTCGGAGAAGAAGTCTCGAAATATTCAGAGAGACAGCGGGCTAACCTCCGCAAATCAAACATCGGATTCGTCTTCCAGAGTTTTAACCTCATTGATGAGTTGACCGTTTTCGAAAACGTCGAACTTCCTCTTCTCTATTTGGGATTTTCTTCAACTGAGAGGAAAAAAAGAGTCAGCGAAACCCTGGAGCAGATGGAGATCATAGCCCGGAAAAATCATTTCCCTCAACAGCTATCCGGAGGCCAGCAGCAGCGCGTGGCTGTGGCCAGGGCAGTTGTAGCTAGACCCAAGCTGATCCTTGCTGACGAGCCGACAGGAAACCTGGATTCGGCCCATGGTGAAGAAGTGATGAAGTTAATGAGCGAACTGCACGAAGCCGGAACCACGATCGTAATGGTCACTCACTCTCCTGCTTATGCCGAGTACAGCCACAGGGTCATTCATCTCTTCGACGGACATATTGTCTCGGAGAACATCCAGAAACAATTCAAGATTTAAGGTTTGGGGACATTCCCCCGGGTGACACCCTGTACTTCAGGTGATGGATTCTGGGAGAGAGTACACATCCAGGATGAAACTCTTGTTTGAGAGAATATGTACGGAATGATTGGAGGAAATATGCTATTAAAAGAGATTTTACAGAAGCTGGTTAATGATGAGGAGCCTGTGTTGCTGACCGACAGCCGCCAGGATTGGGAAGCGAATTCGCTCCTCAAAAGCCTCTCTGAGCCGATGCTTAAAAGACAGGCCCATATCGTACCAGGATTGTATATCGCTGAGATTAATGAAGCAGGTTATCTCGGTCAGGTTCTGTTCAGGATAAAACTCAAGGCATAGAAAAAAGGCTATGCTTCGAATAAATTTTTTTACTTTGGGTCGTGAGCAAAAAGGGAAGAGCAAGGACATAAATATACGGAAATGGTATCGCTCCCATCAGATTTTTAACGCCATTCCCGTGTATTCTACTCAAACTATATGGAAGAGAACCTTTATTATAAATGAATGAAAAAAATAAATTAAAAAGGAGCCAGATATGAGAGAAGTCATCATTCAAATCCCGACACTGGGTGCGGAGCAAAACATTGATATCGATGTGAAGATCAACGGCAAAAAGAGAACGCTGCATTACAGGGTAGAGATCATTGACTGGGAAGATATTAGTGAGGAGAAAGAGGATAGAGTGGACGTGATTAAACGCGTGATCAGAGAGCACGACAAGGATTGGGAATTGATTCAGATCGGTCTTCCCACCGAGTCCAACATCCCGATCATGTTCCGCAGAAAGCCGGAAGGTCAAGAACTGAGCATATAAATCCGTACCATGTTTAAAAATTACCTGAAGATCGCCCTGAGAATGCTCAAGAGGCATAAAACCTACTCCTTCATCAATATC
>JAOUKO010000067.1 GCA_029882525.1 Candidatus Aminicenantota bacterium
TTGAGTCAGAGCCGCGTAGTTATGGTATTTGGCCTCGGATTGCTTTTTCTGGACAGCTTCCATCGGCAAGAAGAGGAGAGAGAGGAAGAGGACGATGGACACGGTCCGGATCAGTTTAAGCTTTCGTTTGACATCATTTCTCATACAGACCTCCTTTTTTGAGATGGGATATTTTATGTTTGAACATTGAAGGCGATGATTGGAAATTGAATGGCTGGATTGGCGATGCCAAGGATGGATGCAACTGTGGTCGACCTTATATCTCTCTGTATATAAATTATATGAACAGATCAGACTTTGTTGTTCTTGAAGCCGAAGAAGGCCTTGACCCTGGCGGTCACTGAATCCGAGATGGAGTAGAACGTGGGCAAAAAGAGCAGTGTGAAAAAGGTCGAGGTGGTCAGCCCGCCGATGATGGCGACGGAAATGGGCGCCCACATCTGTGCCCTTCGTCCGGCTGCCTCAAAGAACTGGGGTAGAAGAAAGGGGAGAGCGAGCGGTAGCACACCGAAAATGGTGGTGATGGCCGTCATGATGATCGGCCGCATTCTGTCCTTGCCTCCCTGCACGATGGACTCATTCTTGCTCATCCCGGATTTGCGTAACGTCCGGATGTGGTCGATGAGGATGATCCCGTTGTTGACCACGATCCCGAAGAGGACTAAAAGCCCAAGATAAGAAGTCGTGTTCAGTGTGATGTTGGTGACGGTGAATATCATGGCTACACCGAACATCGCCAGCGGTACGGCCAGCAGAATCGTGAAGGGAGTCACGAATGACTCGAAGAGAGAAGCCATAATGATGTAGATAAAGATCAGGGCGAGAATGATGGCCAGGGTTGACTCACTCTGGGATTCCTGAAAGTGCCTCCATCCTTCCCCCAGGCTCCACGAGTAACCGTCAGGAAGTTGGATGGTGCTCATCGCCTGACGGATGTCGTTAGAGATGGCCATCATCCCTTCCTGCTTGGTGTTGATCCGAATGTTCAATTTTGATTTTTTATTCTCCTTGCGGATCGAGGTCGAGCCCATCCGGTAGGAGATGTCGGTGATCGCGGAAATCGGAATCCGTCTGGACTGGGTCGGCAGGCTGATGTTCCGGAGGTCTTCTTCGCTGAATCCCCCCTCCCCCTGGATCTTCAGTATGATGTCGATCTCGCGATTTTCTGTCTTAAATTTACCGATAGCCCGGTCAGAAAGAGAGGAGGAGATGGTTCGTGCCACCATTTGACTGCTCACTCCTGAACTTTCCGCCTTTTCTCGGTCCACCTGGACCATGATCTGTGTGTCTCCGCCTTCCAGGTCGCTGGTTATATCCTCCACATTCGGGACTGTTCGGAGCCTTTCGATGACCATGGGGGCCAGCTCGGTCAATTTAGTGTAGTCCAGGCCGATGAGTTCCACGGTGACTCCACTGAAATGCCCGCCGCGGCCGAAGCGCTGACCATACTCATAGGTGATGCCGGCTCGTACGGGCAGGAGTTCCTTGAGTCTCTCCTTGACCTCGGTCACCGACGGCCCTTTGTCTTCCAGGTTCAGTTCGATGGAACCGCTGTAACGACCCTGTCGCATGCGCCCAACGCCAAATTCGGTTGTCAGATGTTCGATCGCCAATTCTTCCTTATGAGCAAAAAGAATGTTTTCGAAATTCTTGAAGAGGGACTTCATCTCTTCCAGGGTAAAACTGCGCGGCATGAAGACAGAGACACTGATTTCCCGCTCGTCGCTTCTGGGCATGTATTCCTGTTCGATGTTTTTAAGGATTTGGAATGAGATGAAGAAAATACTTCCTGCCAGGCCCACTATAAGGAGCTTAGTTTTCCAGTTCTTTATAGTGAATCTGAGGACGCGTTCATAGAAGGAAGTCAGCTTGACCAACCATCGGGCTTTTTTCCTGGTTTTTCCGGCAAGGATTCGGCTTCCCGCCAGCGGAATGAACGAGAGGGAAACAATCAGAGAGGCGATCATAGCCAGGGAAATGGTCATCGCAAAATCCTTCATGAAGCGACCGAATCCTGACTGTGAGACAAAGCTCAACGAGATGAATACGACCAGAGTCGAGAAGGTGGAAGCGGTTACAGCCAGCGCGACGTCACTGGCACCTTTCAAGGAAGCCTGGAGGGGAGAATATCCTTTTTCCTGTCGAAGCCGGAAGATGTTCTCCAGGACCACGACACTGTTATCCACCAGCATACCTACTGCCATCATCAGTCCACTCAGGGAGATGATGTTGATGGTGATATCAGCATGAAGGATGGTCCGGTAAAGATACATGAAGCTGAAAGTGAACACCATAGCCATGGGGATGGCGATGGCGATGATGATGGTGCTCCGGAATTTTCTCAGGAAGAAAAGAAGGACGACAACCGCCAGAAGACCGCCGATGATTCCGGAGAGAGTGAGATCCTTGAGGCTTTTGAGGATATCCTCGGATTGGTCTCGGTAGAAGATGGTGGTCAGATTTTTAAGCTCAGGTTGCGTCTCCTTGATCGAGGCCATGGTGTCCTTGACCTTATTGCAAACTTCCACGATGTTGGCGTTGGACGCCCGGTAGATCTGAAAGCGGACGGTTTCATTCCCGTCCAGGCGGTTGAAATCTTCTTTGGGAGGGTAATCGTAGGTGACACGGGCAACATCGGCGATAGTTAGTCCCTGGCTGCTGACAGGGAGGTTTTTCACTTCCTCCAGAATCTTGAGTTCCCCTGGAATGCGGGTCACGTAGCGCAGGGCTCCATCTTCGACATATCCGGCTGAAATATTGACATTGTTGTTGCGGATGGTGTCGATCAGGTCAGAGATGCGGATGGAGGATGAATAGAAGACTTCAGGCTTGAGGTAAATGGTCAGAACCTTGTTGCGGATTCCCCGGATGTCCACATTGGCCACGCCTTCGATCCTTTCTAACTGCTGAGTGATGTAGTTCTCCGACCAGTAGTAGAGGTTTTCCAGGTCCCCTGGAAGAGACACGCTGAAGTTGATCACGGGCCGGTCATTCATGGAAAATCGGCGGATGCGGATGTTCTCGATATCGTCGGGCAGTTCGTTGCGGGCGAGGTCGATCTTGTCGCGAATCTCCATGGTGGCCAGGTCCATGTTGGTGCCGCCCTTGAACTGCATATGGATGTTGGAGGACGAGGAGGATGAGGTAGAACTGAGGCTCTCCAGGTTGTTGATCGTGGCTAACCTGTCTTCCAGAGGTCGGGTAATGGTGCGTTCCACTTCCTCTGGAGATGAAGAAGGATAGGGGATCTGCACCATGAGTCCCGGGAAGGACGTGTCGGGCATCATCTCCAGAGGCAATTTGATGATCGAGATGATACCGATGGTGATGAAAATAAGCATGGCCACGATGATGGAAACAGGCTTTTTTATCGAAAATTCAGGTAAATTCATGGCTTACTCGTTTTCGCTTTATCAAGAGAAAGGGCTACTTTTGCGCTTTTGATGAGGCGCATCAAGCGGGTTTCTTTCTCCTCGGTGACTGCGGTGTCTCTGACTACCGCATTATAGACAAGAGGGATAAACACCAGGGTCAGGAATGTTCCGAAGATCAAGCCTCCGATCAGGGTCAATGCCAGGGGAATGCGGATCTCAAACCCTTCGTTGAAATCCAGGGCCATGGGCGTAAGCCCCAGAACGGTCGTTATCGTCGTCATCAGGATCGGCCGCCACCTCACCTGGGCAGCGGTTTTGATCGCTTCCAGTTTCCTCATCCCTTGTTTCTGCAGCCGTCCGGTATAATCCACCAGCACGATGGCGTTGTTGACGATGATGCCGGAGAGAATGATCAGACCGATGAGCACGATGACGTTGATGGATATGCTGAATATGAGCCCCACGATCACCACCCCGATGATGCCCAGAGGGATGGTGAACATGATGATGAACGGCTTTTTAAAGGATTCAAACTGGGAGGCCATGACCAGGTAGACCAGGAACACGGCCAGAAAGATGGCAAAGATCATGGAGGAAAAAGCCACATCCTGTTCCATGCTCTGTCCGGCCAAATAGATCGAACATTCAGGACCACAATCTATGGTCGCGGCTTTGGCCATGACTTTCTCTTTGGCCTCATCCAGGGAAATACCCGAGATATTTCCGGTGATGACCGCGGATTTTTGCTGGAGTATGCGCCGAACCTCTGCCGGCCCTTCTTTGATTTGGATCTCTGCCAGCGCCTTCAGCGGTACCATGACGCCCAGTCCGTTTCGGATGTAGATGCGGCTGATCTTTTCCACCCGGTCTCGGGAGTCCTCGGAGAGACGGACCCGGATATCGACCTCCCGGTCGCTTTCGATGAACCGTGTGGCGACTTCGCCTTCGATCTTGTTTCTTATCTGGGATCCCACGGAGTTGATCGTCATATCCTGGGAAGCCAGGACGGCCCGGTTAAAGATGATCTGGATTTCCGGATAGCCTTCTTCCATGCTGGACTTCAGGTCGATGATTCCCTCCACGCCCCTGAGCTTTTCCAGGAGTTCGTCGGAAACCTGTTTGATCGTGTCCAGGTCGTTGCTTGACACCACGACCTCAAGCGGAGCTTTGAAAGAGAAAAGGCGAGGCTTGTAGACTTTGATTTGTGTGGTGGGAAAATTTTCCAGATCGGTTCTCACCCGCTCCATGATCCGGTCTTCCTTTCTACCCAGGATTCCCGGTTTCAAGCGGATGACGAATTCAGAGAGGTTTTCCCGCTCTTCTTGAAAGGATATGCCTCCCCGGGATCCTTTCCCGATCAGCTCGTAGATGCTGTCGACTTCATCATATTTTTTAAGCATATCAGATATATCGGTGATGATGGCAGAGTTCTCTTTGAGAGAGGTTCCGGGCTTGAATTCGACATTGATCAGAAATTCTCCTTGAGAAATGACCGGGATCAGCTCCTGGCCCATGAAGCGGGTCATGAAGACGGCAACCGCAAAGAGGGCGAGCACACTGACAATAATGATTTTTCTGCGTCGAAAAGTGGCGTCCTGGGTCCTTTTGTATGCGAGATAGACCTGTTCGTACAGCTTATCCAGGGGTTTGAACAGGATTTTGAGTACTCTTGTCAGCCATTCTTTTGCATTTTCACGACGCATGATCGCACTGAACATGGGGACCAGGGTCAGAGAAACGACTAATGAAGCCAGCAGGGAATAGGTCACTGTCAGGGCCATATCCTTGAACAGCTGGCCGGCGATACCCTCCACGAACACGATCGGGAAAAACACCGCCACTGTGGTGAACGTGGAAGCGGTCACCGCTCCGGCCACCTCGGCTGTTCCTTTGAGGGCGGCATTGTACAATCCCTCATCTTTTTCCCGATAACGCTGGATAGACTCCAGCACCACAATCGAGTTATCCACCAGCATCCCGATCCCGAGCGCCAGTCCGCCCAGAGAAATGATATTCAAGGAGATTTTGGAGGAATACATAAGAAAGAAGGTGATGATGACGGAAATCGGTATGGCTGCCCCGATGATCAATGTGCTGCGAAAATTTTTTAAAAAATAGAGAAGGACCAGGACGGCCAGTATTCCCCCGATGATAGCGGTCTGCTTGACTTCCTGGATGGTGTTTTTAATGAATTTGGATTGATTGGTTATGACCAGGTACTCCATATTCCGGGGCCTCAGGATGCTCTCCTGCACCATTTTCAGTCTTTCAGTGACAGCGTTGGCCACTGAGACCGTATTGGCATCTGCCGCCCGGTAGATGGCCGCTTCGATGCATTCCCGGCCGTTGATGCGTGAGATGACCTTGCGTTCTTTATAGCCGCGGAACACCTCCGCAATACTGCCCAGCTTGATCTGGACATCTCCCCGTTTTTCGATGATGATGTCTTTGATCTCCTCAACGGTTTTGAATTGATTAACGGTCCGGACCAGAAACTGGCTGTCTTTTTGCTTGAGGATCCCGGCAGAGAGATCGACGTTCTCCTGGGCCAGACGGTTGGCCACGGTGGTAACGGGGATGTTGAGAAGACTGAGCTTTTGCTCGTCGAGGTCGATGTGGATCTCGTCCTCCAGGCCTCCGGAGATGGAGCAGGCCGCAACACCCTCGATGCTTTCCAGGGCCTGTTTCACCTCTCTCTCGGCGATGTACCGGATACGTCCCAGATCAGCGTCGCCGGTCAGACCCAGTTTCATGATGGGTTCTTGATTGGGATCGTACCTGAGGATGACCGGTTTGGCGGCTCCGACTGGAAGGCGCAGAAGGTCCAGCTTTTCCCTGAGTTTCAGGGTGGCGAAATCCATATTGGTGTGCCAGGCGAACTCGACTGTCACCTCGGATAGCTCCGCACGAGAGACCGAAGAAATGCGCATGACATTATCCACGACTCCGCAGGTCTCTTCAATAGGCTTAGAGATGATGTTCTCGATCTCTGAAGGAGCGGTGCCGGGGTATTCTGTCTTGATGGTGAGCGTGGGATAGGATATCTTTGGCAGCAGGTTCAGGTTGAGTTTAGTATAAGCAATGAAGCCGAAAATGATCGCGGCGATGGTGAACATGGAGATGGACACCGGACGATTGAGAGAGAACTTGACGATTTTCATTGGATCACGTCAACTCTTTGGCCGTCTTTAAGCCCTTCGACTCCGACCACGACGATGGTTTCGCCTTCTTCCAGACCACTGATGACTTCCATGTCGTCCTCTTCGCTCAGGCCCAGAGTGACTTCACGCTGGAATGCTTGATTTCGATCCAGAACGAAAACATAGGTCATATTTTGTTTATACAGGATGGCTTTGCGCGGGATAACCAGGACGTTCTCTTTCATTCCGATGATGATCCGGGCTTCCACGAACATCCCCGGCTTCAGGTTGAGGGATTCGTCGAAGACCTCGATCGTGACTTTGACCGTTCCCGTCTGGACATCGATCCGGGGATTGATCAATTTGATACTGCCGTCAAAAACTTTTCCTTTCAAGACTTCAGTAGCCACCTCTGCCATCATGCCTGTCTCAAGCTTGATGGAGTCAGAGGTGGGGACGAAGACACGGATCAGCAGGGGTTTGAAATCTTCGATGGTGTAGACTTGCTGGTTGCTGTTGACGCGACTGCCCACTTCGATCAAACGCTCGGTGATGTAGCCTTCGGAAAGTGCCCGGATCTTGGTCCAGCTCAACTGAAGCTGGAGGTTTTTAAAATTCTCCGTGCGGTTCTCGTAATCGAGCTGCCGCTGCTTGTACTGGGCTTCCTGAGTCTGGAAATCCTGTTCGGAAATGAGATTGCGCTTGATCAGCTCCTGGTTGCGGGTGTAGTTGCTCTCAGCCTCTTCCAGGCTGAGCTTGGCCTGTTCCAGTTCGATCTTGGATTGTTCGTAGCTGATTTTGATCTCTGTGTCGTCGAGAAGAGCCAGGACATCGTTTTCTCTGACATAGGCGCCTTCTTCCTTCACAATTTGTTTGACATAGGCAGAAAGGCGGGAGAAGACCTCCACTTTACGCTCAGGCTCGACGATGCCGTTGAGGACAAGGTAGGAGTTGAGGTTTTTTCGCTGGACCGGCGCCACATTCACCGGAACAGCTTCACCGCCTGGACCGCTTTGGCCCTGGAATCGCGCAAGAATCTCAGGGATCTGCTCCTTCGGGATACGCCCGGATTTGATGGCTTCTTTCACTTGGTCGGGGATATCGAGTTTATCGATGTCGACCTCCTTGCCACTCTGAGGTTTGGAACCTGGTTTTTGTCCGGCTTGAGTCGGGGGATCGTTTTTCGTCGAGGCCTTCCCGGCCTGCGGTTTTTCCCCTGGGTTCGCACCCCTGTCCATGCCGCTTTCGCTGGATTTTCCGCAGCCTACAGCCAGGATTAGGGACATAACCAGAATAAAGACGGATATTTTTCGCATGATCACTCACCTAATTGATAATCGGTTCATTTTTTCCTGCCGAACGTTTCCTGTTCCCGGATCAATCAGTCCGGCAACTTTCCGAACGGCCTTTTATCCTGTACCATTCACTTTGAATGATTAGAGTCGTACTCTAAAACCACAGTTTAGACGAAAACAGTTGCATTTTCTTCCGTAATTTTTTGATAATTTCTAAATAATTTATACAATATTACATCTTTCATAATAATCTATTCTGCCCTTAGACACAAATAGTTATCTAATGTAAATGCAGTAAATAAGGTTACAATCTCTGTGCGGCCTGAAGCCACCCTTAGCCCCCGGACCCCGAGGGAACCTGTCCCGTCGGTTCCCCCCATCGGATAAACCGACGGGTCCCCCCTCCGCTACGGAGGCTTGAGAGCGGCATCCAGGCTCGCTCAATAGAGGATGTTAAACGAATTATTGCGTTAATATTAGTTTGTTCACTCAGGATTGAATTCCTTGTTTGAACGATCTCACGATTGGGAAAAATGTATAATCTGTTACAGCGGCGGTTTCCCTCCATCCTAGCCAAGACCCTCCCACCCTTCACCATGGGCTTTGGATGGAGTAGAAGCGTCGCCGCACTTCTTCATCAGGTCAAATGCTCCCCTCATCATGGCGATAGAAATACTTACTGGAAGAATATTTTCTCATCCCGGGAATCGGAGTATAATACCCAGGGTGAGATAAGAGAAATGAAATCCAGGCTCTTAGCAGTGATCATGGCTCTCCTTTTTTTGATAACCTCAACAGACCTGCTGGCCAGAGAGAGAAAGCATGGAGAAGAGCTCTTGATTTTAAAGAAAGATGGACAGCAGCTGAGGGGTGAGCTGATTGCGGTGAAGCAGGATTCCCTTATAATGCTGGTCTCATCGCTTGATGTGACTGTTGATATCAAAGATACCAGGATGATTAAAATCTTAAAAAAATCAAAGTTTCTGAAAGGGGCGGGTATCGGATTTGTTGTCGGCGGATTCAGCGGCATATTGTATGGCTTATTGGCCATAGACGGGGAAAATTCAGATGAATGGGCAAATCTTTTCAGGATGCTTTTGACATTGGTTGCGGCGGCGGGAGGAGGAGGCATTGGTTTCTTAACAGGGGGAGTTATTGGTTTACTGGCAGGAATAGATAAAACAATAGAGGTAGAGGGGAGGTCTGATCTGGAGATCAAAGACATCCTGGAGAATTTGCGTCGCCGGGCACATTTTCCCGATTACAAATAAGAAAAGCCAAATATCTGTCTGAATGATGAAGAATCAAGAGTGACAAAAGAGCAGAAAGAGATTTCTCCTCATGTGTTCAAAGACATGGTCGTTGCTGCTTACATGGTGTTGGATGCTGAGAAAGAGTATATAAACTCCATGAATGTCTTTCCTGTGCCGGATGGAGATACCGGGACGAACATGACCTTGACGGTGAAAGCGGCTGTTGAGGGAGTGAATCGGAATCCGTGTTCCACCATATCTCAACTCTCGAGTCTGGTTGCCGATCAGTGTCTGTTGGGAGCGAGAGGTAACTCAGGAATGATCCTGGCTAATTTTTTCAAGGGGTTTGCCCAGAGTCTGAAATTGACTGATAAACTGGATATCAGCAATTTTTCCAAGTCTCTCATAGAAGGAACAAAGAAAGCTTATCAATCGGTCAGGAACCCTGTTGAAGGAACGATTCTCACTGTGATGAATGCTGTGGCTCAAAAGGTCAAGGAGATATCTTCAAAGGAAAGCTTGAATACCTTTTTTAAAAAGATACTGGAAACAGCAGACCATGCCCAAAGGCAAACTCCCGAACTTCTTCCTCAGCTGAAACGGGCTGGAGTCGTGGATGCAGGAGGTCAGGGTTTCCTCAGCATATTAAAAGCCTTTCTTTCTGTTGCCGAAGGAAAAAAAGCGGAGGTTGTTAAGAAGGATAGGTTATCTTTACCTTTTGTAGATTATTCCACCTGCAGTAACTGTCTTCATTACAGGTTTTCTCAAGAGTTTTTTGTGGAAGGAGATTCAGTATCTGCAGAAAAAATTGGCTCTTCTCTGGCCAGCTTGGGAGATTCATTGGTAGTCAGCCAGATAGAGAACAAGGCCAGGGTGCACATTCATACCGATTTTCCTGAAAAAGTAGAGAGAGAATCCGCGTCATTCGGAAAGTTCACTCTTGTGGCTAAAGACGACATGCTGGCCCAGCAGAAGGCCTTACTTGCCCAGAATAAAATTGGAATTGTGGCTGTCTCTCCTGGAAAAGGATTCTCTCAAATTCTTTATGAAACTGGAGCGGATGCTGTGGTGACTTTTACCAGGTCCAAACCCTCTGTCGAGGAGTTATTAGAGGCCTGTGCAGGTGTTGAGTGTCGCGTCGTGATCCTCTTTCCCAACGACGGCGATATTTTACCGTCCGCTTTGGAGGCATCCCGGCTGCTTCCCAAAGAAGTCAAAGTCCTGCCGACGAAGACAGTCCAGGAAGGGATAGCCGCTTTACTGAGTTTTGACCCGCAGAATTCACTCTCCGCTAATTTAAGATTCATGGAAGAGAGTTTCTCCCAGATCAAATGCGGAGCTGTGGCGCGGGCTGTTCGACCCTGTGAGGCTCCGGAGTTTGCAATAGGCAGGAATGACTATATCGGGATCTCTGATGGCCGGATTCAGGTGAAAGCTGATGACCTGGGCTCAGCCCTCCTGGGTCTTTTAGCCAAGATGGTCGGTCCTGAGGATGAGGCTGTCATGATCTATCGAGGAAAAGAGGTGCGGGAAGCTAAGATGACCGAAATAGAGAGCTTGATCGAGTCTCATTTTCGAGAGAGAGAGATTCAATGGTATTACGGCGGCCAGCTTCATTATCACTTCATAGTCGGGATTGCCTGATGTCCAGAATCAAGATCATGGTCGACTCTATATCCACCATCCCCTGGGAAACAGCCGATGAATTAGGGATAGAATTGGTCCCCTACTATGTCAATTTCGAGGGGGAAAGCATAAGGGAGGACCCGAGCTTTGACTTGAAGGCCTTTTATAAAAAGCTGCGCCAGGCAAAGGATTGGCCGGGGACGTCCCATCCAGCCCCCCTGGATATTGAGGAAAGATTCGGACGTCTGAGCCAGGAGGCGGACGAGATCATTTACCTGATGATTCCCTCGCAGCTGACAGAGACCTATAACATCGCTCATCAATTGAGAGAGAAGTTTAAAGGTGTCAGGATCGAATTGTGCGATGTGGGAAGCGTTCTGGGCAAATTGGGCTTGGTGGCTTTAGAGGCTTATCGTTTGGCTGAGGCAGGAAAAACTGTTGATGAGATTATCGATCAGGTCTACTCCATGAGCAAAAGAAGCAGAGTATTCATCACCCTTGAAACGTTGAAGTATTTGGCCAGGACAGGAAGGATCGGTAAAGCTGCCGCTCTTTTGGGCACGACTCTGTCCATCAAGCCCATCATAACAACCCAGGAAGGGATGATTGTCCCGGCTGGGAAAACATTGACCCATAATCAGGCCATAAACTGGGTATTGAAAAAGATAAAGTCCGACCTGGATAAATTCAATGCCCGAAAGATCAAATGTTTTGTGAACGACGTGGACAACAGGAAGATCTCCGATCTTGTGAGAGCCAGGCTGGAAAAGAATTTCCAGTGCGAGGAGGTCTGGCAGGTTGAGATGTCCCCGTTGATCGCGACAGCCACCGGGCCAGGAACCTGGGCTGTTTCGTACCTGATTGTGGAGTAGATAAGTCAGTGTCTTTTGTCCAAAATAATACAAAGTGATAGATTGGTTTTGGGAAGTTGCTTTTCTTCGTAATAGGCTGCCGTTCTTAAAAAGCCTTATCAATCATGGAAAGGGGGGCTGGAACAGTTGCGGTTGCATGGCTTGAAGATATGTTATTTTTTGATTGATTTTTATGACCACTTCCTGTAAGGAATAAAGAGAACTCAAATGACTCTTGTCTCTGTGTTAAGCATTCCTTTGGGCTACCTGATCGGCTCTTTCTCCCCTTCGTATTTTCTGGGAAGATGGCTCAAAGGCATCGATATACGGGAGCATGGCGACGGGAACGCCGGCGGTACGAATGCCTATCAAGTCCTCGGACTCAAAGCAGCGGTCGCAGTCATCGTTATCGATGTCTCCAAGGGATTGCTGGCTGTGGGCATGGCCTCCCTGCTGGGAGCAGATGCGCTTTTTGTCCATCTTGCCGGCGCAGCGG
>JAOUKO010000346.1 GCA_029882525.1 Candidatus Aminicenantota bacterium
CTTTTTGATCTCCTGAATGAGCTGATACATCTCAGGTTGCTGTTTGTATTCCTCGTAGATCGGTGTGACCTTCTCGGCAAAAAGGCTTTTATCAGGATAGAAGATCTGTACGCCCGACTTTTGAACATGCTCCAGCGCTACCTGCGTCGCCTCCTTCCACAGTCTCTTCTGGTGCAGGACGGACTCATCGACAGCCTCCTGGAGAAGGCTCTGGAATTCAGAGGAAAGGTCCCTCCAGATGGCAGTGCTGATGAGAAGAACGTCCGGTACGCCCGTGTGTTCGTCCAGAGAGTAGAATTTACAGACTTCATAATGCCGGGAAAGGTGAAAGCTGGGGGGATTGTTCTCCGCTCCATCCACCACTCCCTGCTGGAGGGCGGAATAGAGCTCGCCCCAGGCAATCGGCGTGGGCGAGCCGCCGAGCGCCTGGACCATCTTCATCGAGGTCGGGCTTTCCTGGGTGCGGATCTTCATCCCCTCCAGGTCTGAAGGCTTGAGGATGGGCTTATCCTTGGTGTAGAAACTCCGGCTCCCGGCATCATAAAAACACAGTCCCCGCAGCCAGTATTTCTCACCGGCCAGGAGCAGTTTCCTGCCGATCTCCCCTTCCAGGACTTTGAAGCAGTGCTCCTGATCCCGGAAAATGTAGGGCAGGCTCAAAACGCTCATGGAAGGCACAAAGCCCTCTAAAACGCTGCAGGAGACTTTGGTCATCCCCAGGCTTCCGATCTGGAGAAGCTCCAGACATTCCCGCTCAGAGCCCAGCTGCTCACTGGGATAGATGTCGATTCTCAGCCTGCCGCGGGACTTTTCAAAAACTCTCTCAGCCAGGAACTCCATGGCTTGATGGACAGGATGCGTCGGGTCCAGGCCATGAGCCAGCTTGATGACTTTTATCTTCTTATCGGGACTGCAAGAAGAAGCAAAAAGGCAGCAGGCGATGAGGAGAGACAGAATGACTGGCCTTATTTTTCCTTTAATGGAATCCTTCATCTGTCTGAATTATTCATAAAATATGCCGATTCGATATCTTCATTTTACAAAAATGGGACAGTCCCCATTTTATTTTATTCTCAAGTCCTTGATCGAAGCTTTCTATTTTGGACATTATATATTTAATAAGTCAGTTATTTTTGTTAAAAGCCCGGATTACTCGATTTTGGGCTTGACCACTTCGGCCCCGAGCTTTTCCAGCCTGGTCCTCAAGCGGGCATACATCCTTTCACCGCTGTACATGCCGATGATGGAGCCACCCGAGCCGGCGAACTTGGCTGAAGCTCCGCAGTCGCGTGCGGCCCGAACCAATTCGAAATTGCCTTCGCTGATCTTCATGATCCGGCTTCTCAGGTTAAAATTCTCGTTCATCAGGTCACGAAACTGCTCGAAGTTCCCCTGCAGAAGGGCCTTTTTCCCGGTCTCGGCTATTTCGGCCAGGCGCTTTAGAGTATCCAGTACCAACTTATCACCTCGCTCATAGCCCATCCGGATGTCATCCAGGACCTGGCCCGAAACCTTCCCCAGCGTCGGTTTATAGGCAAGATAGAGGTCGGGAAGGAGCTTCGGGTCCAGCCGCTCATAAATACCGTACCCTTTTTCTTCAATGACCTGCTGGTTTAAATCCATGTAGACACACCCCCCGTAGACCTGAACAACCCTGTCCATCAACCCGGCGTTGATTCCCAGCTCCTTCGACTCCGCTTCCAGGATCAAGGAAGGAAGGACTTCGTGCGGGATATCCACCTTATAAAATTCCATCAGAGCCCGTATTACAGCAGTGATGATGGCACTTGAGCCTCCCAGGCCGAGCTGGCGGGGGATGTTGGATTCATAGCGAATGCTGAAGTTCTTATCCTCCAGTTGAATGCTCTGGTCCTGGCAGTGATCAAAAAATTTTTTAATGGCCGCTTTAACCAGGCGAATCCCGCTGTAGTAACCGTAAAGCTCGATGTTCACCACGAGCTCCCGGATATTCTTGTAGACACCCGTACCCAGACTGCAGGGCTCAATATTGAGTTCCTTCGATTCCCTGAGGGAAACAGAGGCATAAAAATTTTTAACGGCGACGGCAATGATCTTTCCGAAGTACCCGTCAGAAGGATTGCCGAGCAGGCCTGCCCGGGCGTAGGCACGGCTTTCGATGGTCATTATCCTATATTTTACTTTTTTTTACAGAAGGAGCAACTCATCGTTCAGAGCGCAGCCAGGACACCTCTGACATATCCGAGAGATTCCGCTACTCCGGGAAGAGGATCTTGAGCATCCTTTTCGAATTCAAAGGACGCTGTTCCCTTATATTTGATTTTGAGGAGAGTGCGGATGAACCGGGGGATATCGATGACACCTCGGCCAATCTCCACGGTGCTCCCCTCTTCAGCCCTTGCCGAGACATCCTTGATATGCACGTCATGCAGGCGGTCAGCGAATTTCTCAGCGGACTCAGAGGCATCAACACCGCAGCGCTCGGTGTGTCCGATATCGATGCACAGCCCTATCCGAGGGTCAAGGTCTTTGATCCTCATGTAAGCGCTCTCGGGAGTCGGATACAGCTTATCAGTCGGACCGTGATTGTGAATGGCCAGTCGAATATCGAATTCCTTGACCTTCCTGTCCACCAGTCCCAACAGCTCATGGTTCGGGACCCCGATGATGATTTCCATTCCCGCAGCCCTGGCGTAGTGGAAAGCCCGGTTGACTTCATCTTCGTTCTCCATGTAGACCACGCCGCAGCCGTAAAGCTCAAGGCCGGACTCCTTGACTTTCCTGGCCACAGCCTTGAGCTCTTCTTCGCTGCTTTCCAGGGGAAGATGAAAGCTCTTAAAAGCGATTCTCTTGAGCCCCAGCCTCCTGGTCATGGCCAGAGTGTCATCCAGGGAAAATTCTCGGAAGGTATAGGAAGCCATTCCCAGGTCCAGATTTTTCTGTGAAGTCCCGGTCCTACTGTTCGGGCTTGCACAGGGAACCTGCGCCAAGGAGTGCAGAGAGGCAGCCGCCACG
>JAOUKO010000347.1 GCA_029882525.1 Candidatus Aminicenantota bacterium
AAGATAATGAGAAATGCGACAGGCCTGCTGAGATAAAGAGGGTTTTGGATTTTGGCTTTTTTCATGTTTTTCTCTCCTTAATACAGGATTTGTAAGCATAAATTTGAATAGAATGAATCTGAGTCTGTGAGGATGGGATTATCTGGAGATGCATGTCTTATGAGTGGCTTTCTCATCAAGAGATTCAAAATTATACTCATGCCTTGGACAGATTACAACTTTTTCTTGCTTGAATTGGTTTTAAGGATTTTTTAGGGATTCATGAACAGAGACCGAAACCTCTCATTTCCGGAAGGAATGCTTTTTTCCCGGTAGGATCAAGGCGTTAGCCACCAGGTCTAATACCTGAACCACCTTCATTTCCAGCCTGTAATGTCTGATCAGGTCATTGAGGCCGTCAACACAGTTGTGACATATCGTGCAGACAATCTTCGCGCCTGTCGCTTTAAGCTGTTCTGCTTTTATTCTTGCGACTTCCAAGCGAAGAGGGCGGTATTCCGCCATGGACAGCAGGCCGCTGCCGCCAGTGCAGCAGAAGTTTTCAGTCCGGTTCGGGTGCATTTCCCTGAAATCCGAGCACACCCGTTTGAGTATCCAGCGGGGCTCTTCGACCAGGTCACCGGAGCGGGCGATATTGCAGGAATCATGGAAGGTCACCGGCTCCGGGTTAAGGGATGGGTCCACCTTGATCCGTCCTTCTTTTATGTAGCGGATAAGTGTGATGACCACCGATTCAGTCGGGATTTTTTGATCATAATCGGCCCAGTTATAACCTTCCCAGCGTGTGGAGCGGTAGCCGTGTCCGCATTCAGAGATCACGATTCTTTTCGCCCGCAGGTCTTGAGCAGCTTCGTAAAGATTCCTGGCCACGTAGGCGCCCAATTTGTCATCTCCGGAGTAAAGGCCGAAGTTCGTCTGATCCCAACCCCATTTCGGCATGGTCCAGCTTTCCCCGGCGATGTGGAATATCTTGGCGGCATTGGCTATTGACCGGGGGTCGAATTTTATCTCCCGGGGGTTGATGGTGTACATAAAATCGCAGTCTTTTTTGTCCACCGGGATATCGACTTCGGGAATTCCGAGTTCTTCCTGGACTTCTTCTTTCATCCATTCCAGGGTTTCGAGATAGTCTTCCTCCTTGACTGCCATTTGATTCCCGGTTTCCCACTGGTCCCGGCTTACATTGAACACGCCTTCAGGGACAATACCCAATTCTGTGAGAATACCCCTCGTCATCCGGATTAAAGCAGCGGTATCAACGCCCATCGGGCAGTTCAGAGTACAGCGACGACATTGACTGCACGTCCCGAAAACGATGTTTTTCAAACGGTTAAGCTCTTCATCGTTGGCTGGAGAACGCGCCTCCACCCACCAGGGTATAAGTCTCCCGGTCCAATCCATATGCCTCTTGAATATTCGGCGTATCTGGTCAGCCTTATAGGCCGGTGTCATCGTGGGATCAGAAGGCCTGGCCAGTGCATAATGACAGGAGTCTGCACACATACCGCAGTGGACGCAGGCCACCATGGAGCTGACGATGGATCTGTTTATTCTTTGGCTGAGCAGGTCGATAAACTTTTGAACATTATTTGCCTTTGGATCATAAAGCTTAAGCTGGCCCTGGGCCACACATCGCAGTTGATCCTCTTTTGCTTTTTTCTGTGTTTTTGTCTCCAAAGGTAAATTCACAACCTTGGACGTATCAACTTTGTCGTCGCTCACTTCTGTTCGCCTTTTGTCTCAATCCGGAAACATTTCTGATCATAAAAATGGATTCAAGCTTGACTCGAGTCTGCTCCTGTTGTTGTCTTGGATTTTTTTCTCGGCAGAATGCCTCTATGCCCCATTGTCTTTCCAAGGAAATATCGAGTGAACGGGTAGTAAAGGTAGTGACCTATTTTAGAGAAGGGGACATAAATGAGAAGAAATGCAGTTATCGCAAAAAAGATTATAAGCGGCCACTCACCCATTTCGTACCTGTTTGGGATGGCTATTATTCCGGCCGCAAAAAACAGTATCATCAGGATAAGAGAGGCATAATCGTCGAGAGTGCTGATCAGCCTCACGGCCGGATTAGAGATTCGCCTAAGAAGCCTGAGCAGGCCGACTATTAAGGCTGCTCCGATCGAAAGCTGGAACAGAATAACTACAGCTTTGATCTTGAACAGACCCGGCCAATACGGAATGATGAATGTGGAACTGATCGCCGCAGCAATACCGATATGAAATATCAAAAACTGGATATAAAACCCGGGCTTTTTCCGGACCGATTCCATGGCCCAGGGCATCGCCACATTCATCATGGAGTAGATGACACCAGTCTTGGCGCTGCCAGCAGGATAGGTTCTTTCTTTACGATAAGTGAATTTGAACAGCCAGATAATCCGGAAGAGATAGACAATGCCTAAAAAAGACAAGGCTGCGATTTGAATTTCATTTTCAAGAATTCGTAAAAACTCGCTCAAGTCTCCTCCTTCGGATAAAACATGTTAACGTCTGATCTTATGCTGTTTATTCCAAAAGCACTGATTTTTTCAACCGGAGTTCCTGTTCGTTTGTGATAAATGAGGTGCTGCCGATTTCGTATTGTGAGTTGAAGCTCTGGAACAGGGAATTTTAATTATTGACCGTTGGAATAAAGTAAAACTAATTATACCAAACCGTTCCTGACTGTCAATGAGGATGCGATTTCCCTGTCAGGGCTTCCGGATTCTCTCAGGGTCCGATTGTTTTATCGATCTCTTTGAGAGTCCTCTCGAAAGATTTTGGTTTTATTGACCGTAATGACTTTCCCGGGATCCCGACCCAGTTGGGGTGGACGCCAATTTTATCGAGGGATTTTCTGAATTCTTCCATGAAGACTCCCATCCCTGGCACGAATTCGACATCCCTTGGGAACTCCTTTTTTCCTCTGGTGTCTTTCTTCCATCTGCCCACAAAATCTATGCCGCAGGTAGGGCTTCCCTCTGCCCCG
>JAOUKO010000348.1 GCA_029882525.1 Candidatus Aminicenantota bacterium
AGGGTATGTTCGAACCCGCAATCTCGTAATTCTTCAATTTTGGACTCCCTTTAGGGAGAAAATCCTCCTGAATCTTGGCGGCCAGATCAAGCTCTTTTTCCATCTTCTCTTTCTCGATGGCCATCTCGATGAACCTGGCGTTCTCAATCTTGACCGCAGCCAGATTAGAGAGCAAAGTCAGCAGCTTCAGGTCCTCATCTGAAAAATTGTCAAGCAAGGATATCCGGTCAGAATAGATGATCCCTATGATATCCTTGTTATTCCACAGAGGAACACACATGGCGGAATGGATGTTGAAGCGAATAATGCTGTCCTGAGCCTTGAAACGGGAGTCAGCCTGGGCGTCAGAGGTCAGGACTGAGGAATTCTTGTTCACAGCCATGTTGATGATGCTCTGGCTCACCTGGATTCTTTTATTCTTGAGGCTATCGTTGTTAATCCGGACGACCTTGGGGATAAACTGCGGGGGATTTCCCTCTTTCAGCATGAGAATCCCTCTGTCCATCGGGAGGTTCTCGCAGATGAGGTCCATGATGCTGTCCAGAAGCTCGCTCAATGGCTTATGAAGAATAAGAGCCTTGCTTACTTCACTCAAGACCGAGAATGCCTTATGTTCGGACTTGACCTTTTCTATGTCGACAGCAGCAAAGGTGGCTTTCAGGGTTGTATCAATCTCAGATTTCTTGAGGACATCCTCAACCTGAATGATGGTATTGATATTGGTTGTTGGAGATGAGGCCTCCAGCATCTCCACATTGGTGGAAAGCCTGTCATCAAAGATGATCCTGGTGGAGCCGATCAGGACTTCATCACCCTTTTTCAGCTCGATTTCGGCCTGAACTTTCTTCCCGTTGAGAAATGTGCCGTTTTTACTCCCATTATCCCTGACGACATAGCTATCATCTTTGGGATAGATAAAGGCATGATGACCGGAGCAGAAAGGATCAAGAATGGGAATATCGTTATCGGCAGAACGCCCGATCGATATCTTTGCGCTCTTGAGAGGGACTACGACCTCCTCTCCCTTTTTTGGATAGACGAATAACTTCGGCATTTTAGGTTGTTGATATTATAAGTCCAAGATGGGGAGATTTCAAGACAATTTCGTCTTTTCTAAGGACTTGAGTAGTTTCTTGCCTTTCCGGACCTTAACTTCAAGAGGAATATCCTCAACCAAAGGCAGCAGAAATTCCATGATGTCTTTTTTGACCGTGTTGTCGAGAAATTCTATGGAGTAATCCAAGGCTTTCTTTGTCCCATCGCATATATTCTGGTAGGCTTTGATCATATCCTCATGGGGATAGATCAGGCTGAGAAGCTCAAAAATCCGCCTCAGATTCCGCGCCAGATTATTCTCGAGATCCCTGGCCAGGAACTGTTTCTTTTTGTCAGACATCAACTCATAGATCTCGTTCAAAATCACATAGCTTTCTTTTATCTTCACCAAAATTTCTGCTGAGATGATCTTTTCTGGAAAATGAACCTGAGGCTTTTTGGACTTTATCTTGTACATCGCTGAGATAATCTCTACTTCCACATCCTTGTTGTCCTTCCCCATTTCCAGGGCTAATAAATCCGCAGCTCTTTGAGTGCCTATATCAGCCAGGATATCGGGGATAGCTTTGCGCAATTTCATAGCTTCATCAGGATCGCCTAGATAATCTTTCAACGTTCCTATGATCTTGTCTCCATAGGTCACCAGTGCCCTATGAGCCACTCTCTCCAAATAGGGATTGCTCAAACGGTGAATGATGAACGGGACAAACTCTCTCCTTTTTAACTTTTCCGCGCTCTCCACAGCATAACTCACGACCTCAGGAGAGTCATCCCTAATAAGTCTATTGATGCTCCTGATCAAGGATGGAGACGGCTCCATCATCCCCATGACTTTAGCCGCTTCCATTCTGGACACTTCCGCCCCCTTGCCTTCCAGACTGATAATTTTATCGATCTGTTTCTTCATCAACTCCTGGTAGACATCAAGCGACATGATCTCTTTCACCTGGACATCCAGACTCTCCTCGTCGAGGGTGTCTTCCATTTCAGGGATGAGGACCTCTCCATCCAGCTCAAACAGGGAATCCAATGAGCTGGCCATGATCTCATCTGACTTTTGAGAGATGATTTTCTTCATTTGAGTGCTTAGCTTTTCTTTTTTGACGAGGTCAAAAAGATTCATGGCATAAAGGACCGAGCTTCTATTTTTGCTCTCGAGAGTGTCAAAAACCAGCTTGGTCATATCTACATCGATCTTCTCCCCGATGAGTCTATCCGCATCCTGCCATTTGATCTTCAAACTTTTCTTGACGATGTTCACGTATTCTCTGGTGATCAACAGGTCCAAAATGATCCAAATCATCGTAAAAACAATGACAAGGATACTCATATATCGAACAATTTGTGCGGAATTATCACGACTCAATTGAAAAACAGAAAAGGCTAAAAGGATAAAAAGCGCTCCAATCCCTCGAGCCAGCTTGTTCACGAACATGTCGATAAAGACTTTTGCCCTGTATTTGATGTCCGGAGGAATCGGGATGTAGAGAAGTTCCCTGACAGATTGATTCAGAGAATGAGCCAGGCTCTTATCTGCTCCTTTAAGAGGAACAGCCCAGTAAATCATTACACCCATCGCGCCAATCAGGAAGACAGACGCTGAGCCGAGCAGCAGCAGCACCGGGGCAACAAGCAAGGCTGTTCGAATGCCAAAATTTTTCAAGATGCGGCTTGTTGAAAATGTATGAAGTAAGAAAGAAAACACAAGCAGAGCGGCAAAAAAGTACCCGAAGAAAACCGTTCTTTCATCTTTCAGATTAAAATGATCCGCTGCGATCAAATTGAATTGAAAATCAATCAAGGTTGTGACGACGATAGCAGCGATCATTACCCCACTCAATAAGATCAGATGACGGTTCTTTCTTACTAAATTGAAGCTATCGAGATAGCCAACCTTCGGCTTTATCTGCTTTTTCT
>JAOUKO010000350.1 GCA_029882525.1 Candidatus Aminicenantota bacterium
GCTGCAAGGTTCCTTACCAGCCTCCCGAGCGGTTCTTCGACACAGCGGAACCGGTCTATGAGGAGGTAAGGCTGACCATCCTCTATCCTTCCCTGGGCTCCATCAAGGCCCTTATTGAGCTCCGCAGCAATGAACTGATCACACTCGAGAACCTGATTGTCACCGGTGTCTATCACGAGAAAGAGCGGACCGATTACCGGAAATCTTTCGATTATGTCCGAGACAACGACCTGGAATGGTTCAAATTCCACAAAATATCGGGCGAGCTGGACAGGGACACTCTCTTTCAAAAGAATTCCTGCAGTGAGGATTTTACCAAGATTTTTCAAAACTCAGACGGAGTCATCTTCTTCGGGGGAGCGGACATTCCTCCCTATATCTACGGCGAGAAAACCAACCTCCTGTCCGGCATATCCACCACCTACCGCCACTTCCTGGAGCTCTCTTTTATTTTCCACCTCCTCGGAGGATCCCAGGACAAAGATTTCGTACCCTTGCTTGAAACTCGAGCAGAATTTCCTGTCCTCGGCATCTGCCTCGGAGCTCAGAGCCTCAACGTGGGAACGGGCGGGACGTTGACTCAGGACATCTGGTCGGAAAAATACGGGAAAAAGTATGTCGAGGATGTCTACGCTTTAGGCCAGGAAAACTGGCATAACAATCCCTATGCCCTTGTCTATCCGGAAGAAAAGCTCATTCCCTACAACCTTCACCGGATACAACTCAACGGAAAAAGCAAATTCTGCTCAATTATCGGCTTCAAGGAAGACGACGCTCCTTACATCATCAGCAGCCATCACCAGATGATGGAAAAGCTGGGGAAGGGGATGATGGTCTCAGCCACCTCCCTGGACGGCAAAATCGTGGAGGCGATCGAACACGAAGTCTACACGCATGTGCTCGGAGTCCAGTTCCATCCGGAGTTTCCTATGCTCTGGGATACAACGAAAAAATTCAGGATCATCCCTCAGGACAAAGAAGGATTCAACATCAATTCTTTTCTTAAGGATAACCCGCCAAGCTGGGATTTTCATCAAAAAATATGGGGTTGGTTTAGCCAGGAGCTGGCAGAAAGCCACCAGGACAAGCAGAAATAATAACGGGACAGAAAAAACTGCTGGATGAAATTCCGGACAATCGACTTTCGCCCTGACCAGCGCACGGAGTTTCGAGATCGGCGAGAGGGACGATGAGGAAATGGCCTTAAAAACCCGACAGGAGCAAGGCGATTTCCCTGTTGTTCCGAAACCTCATACCTCCCAGATAAAATAGGTCATCCTCGAAGAGGTTGGTCTGCGATTCGACATCACTTCATTCTCTCCCTCAAGCCCAGGATCCCGGAGAGAACGATGACCGTGGACAAAAAGCAAGCGCCCACACCGATGAACATAGCGATGCCCAGGCTGGCAAATCCCGGCCAGACGGAGAACACCAGGGAGCCGAAAGCGAGCATGGTCGTAGCGCTGGTGAGGAAAATGGCTTTCCCGGTGCTGGAAAAAGCCTGAGGAATCCTTCCTTTTCCTTCGATGCGCCAGCGGTGCACAATATGGACACCATCATCGACGCCTATACCGATGATCATCGGCAGCCCCATAATGCTCACCACCGTGAGCATGATGCCAAAAAGACCCATTCCTCCCACCATCCAGAAGATCCCTATGACCAGAGGAATCATAGCCATCAGCGCCTGCCCGATCTTTCTGTAATCCAGCCAGAGGAGGAAGAAAACGACGACCAGTGTGAGCAGGATCGCGTTTCTTCCATCCCGTCCGATAATCTCGATCAGAGCCCTGAAGACCGGGGGCATTCCTGTGGCATTGGGGCTGACTCTGTCCAAATCCTCAACAAAGCGCTTGAGGAATTCGGCATCCTGCCAGATGTTCCCTGAAGGAAAGACAGTTACCAAGAATTGTGTCCTGTTCTCATTGGCATACCTGTCCAAGATTGTCTGTGGAAGGTTCTCCAATACGATCGGCTCTAAAGAAGCCATCCGGATGACCGCCTGTTTAAAATAAGGAGCGAAATCCTTCTGAAATCCCCCCAGACTCTGCCTTGACCTGCGGGGATCCTTTTGCAGAAGCGAGATCAACTCCTGGATGATGCTTACGGATTGAGGCGCATCCGGCTTGCCCACGATCTCTGCACACTTGCTGTCCACTTTGTCCTGGCCTCCCAAAAAGGCCATATCCTGAATCTCCATGATGTTCATCTCCAGACGGCCAAGCTCGTCGAGGAGCTTCTCAAAATCAACTTCAAGGAAAGAGTCGCTTGGCTCTGCCTTCAAAATTTCATTTCGGATTTTTTCAATAAGGGGTTTTCTTTTCTCCTGCTGTTTTCCGGAAGGCAGATAGAGTGAAATATCTTCGGTCATGGCCACCGGACCCAGGTCCCTGGCCTCTTCAGAAATATTCCTTGAATCCTCCACGCTTTCAGCCAGGATCAGGGCATAATCCATACTCAGGTCAAATTTCTTCAGCACCGTATCCTGAAGCATGATCGAGGGCAAACCTTTGGGTTCCAAGTTCATATAATTCTGGTCGAACCTTATTCTTGTAGCTGTAAAGATTAAAAACGCCGTCACAAGGAACGAGGCGAGGAGAGTGATGACGTGATGTTTGGCGAGAAGTCCTGCGAACTTTCCAAGAGGCCTAAAGGAGATGTCTTTGGCCTCGAATCCCTTGCGCAGTTTTTCTCTTTCTCTTCTTTTCTCGAATCGGCGCTCACGCAAAACGAGAAGAGTCGGCAGAAAAAGAAAGGTGGCCACCAGAATCACCAGAAGGCCTCCGCCGGTGACGATCCCCAACTCCTTCATGCCCCGCGAGCTGCTGATGATCAAAGTCAGGAAGGCGACGCTTGTGGTCACTCCTCCAGTTATGATGCCTTTACCGCTCTTGAAAAACATCTCCTCCAGGGCGACGGGGATCGTCTTTCCCCACGACCTTCCCTCGGTGAAGCCCGAGATCATAT
>JAOUKO010000349.1 GCA_029882525.1 Candidatus Aminicenantota bacterium
CTATCGAGATCGATGAAGGACGATATAAAGAGGCCTTAGCCAATTTTGAGGAGGCCGGGCTTTCCGAATACATCGATGCCAGGCTCGCCGATGCCCATGAGCTCGTCCCTCAGCTCAAAGGACCGTTCGACTTTGTTTTTTGTGATGCGGACAAAGGCTGGTACAAGAACTATCTGATTGCGGTCCTTCCCAAGCTTAAGGTGAACGGATGTTTCGCAGCTCATAACGTCTCGGGCAGACGGGGAAGGGGTCAGTATGGGATCGGAGGGTTTGTGGATTATCTGGAGAGCCTGCCCAACATGGAAACGACATACGAGAGTTCGAGCTGGGCCGGGATCTCCATCAGCTACAAAAAATCTGAAAAATAAGCTAATATAAGCGCAATAAATAATAGACTAATATAGGTCCAATAAATAACTTGTCTTTGCGAGTGAAACGAAGCTATCTCATAAAAATAAATGTATCTTTTTTCCAAAGGGATTGTCACGCTGCGCGCAATGACACCAAAAGAAAGAGATTGCATCGCTCTGCGGACTCGCAATGACAATATAGAAACATTTATTGCGCTAATAATAGTTTGCTTCAGGTGAGCATTTTTGTAGCGCTGTGTGTTTTGCAGCTCTTCGGAAAGGATTTTTCAAGTCGTGTTTGATCCGTTCTATTCAAATAGGTTTCATTTGTTGAATATAGATTTCAAAATATGATTTCCCGGAAGGAGGAGGTTCGATGAAAAACTGCATTAAAGTGTTTGTGTTTATCGCGATTTTTCTCTTGGTTTTCAGCCAGGCCGTATTGGCCAAGGAGGACCCTCAGTTGTTTGCAGGCTTAAAGGCCAGAAACATCGGCCCGGCAAACATGAGCGGACGCATCGGAGCCATCGATGCGGTCGTGTCCAACCCCAACATCATCTATGTTGGCGCAGCCACCGGGGGACTCTGGAAGTCAGAGGATGGAGGCCTGACCTGGATGCCCGTATTTGATGACCAGCCGGTCTCCTCGATAGGCGCCATCGCCATCAACCAGTCCAATCCCGACATCGTCTGGGTCGGGACCGGCGAAGCGGCTCCGCGCAACAGCGTGGGCGTGGGGCGTGGTGTGTATCTCACTATTGACGGCGGGAAGACCTGGGAGTTTCTTGGCCTGGAAAAGACCGAGAAGATCTCTAAAATCCTGCTTGACCCGGATGATCCTGATGTTGCCTACGTCGGAGCGATGGGCACCACCTGGGGAGAGAATCCTGAAAGAGGAGTTTTTAAAACAGAAGACGCCGGGAAAACCTGGAAGAAAGTACTCTTTGTGGATGAGAAGACCGGTGTGGCGGATATGGCTGTGGACCCCAAGAATCCGAATAAGATTATGGCCGCCATGTGGGAGCATCGACGCTGGCCCTGGTCTTTTAAATCCGGAGGGCCGGGAAGCGGTCTGTACATCACGGTGAACGGCGGCAAAACATGGAAAAAGTTGACGGATAAGGATGGCCTCCCCAAAGGGGAACTGGGACGGATAGGAGTCGCTTTTTCGACCAACAAACCGGAGATCGTATACGCACTGGTGGAAGCCGAGAAGAGCGTTCTCCTGCGCTCGAGTGACGGTGGCTTCAACTGGCAGGTGGTCAATAATCAATCCGACGTCGGAAACCGTCCCTTCTACTATCACCGGATCTGGGTCAATCCTGCCAACGAGAACATCCTCTACATGCTCCATTCCCGGATGATGATAAGCGAAGACGCGGGCAAGACCTTCAGCAACCTGACCGGGTTTGGCCAGGCCCATTCCGATTTCCACGCCATGTGGATCCATCCTGACGGAGAGAGGATGGTCGTCGGCAACGATGGCGGCGTGGTGATCAGCTATAACCGGGGGAAGAACTGGCGTTTTGTGGAGAACCTGCCGGTGGGCCAGTTCTACCACGTCAGCTATGACATGGAGCTTCCGTATAACGTCTACGGTGGACTCCAGGATAACGGCTCGTGGATGGGGCCGGCCTATGTGCTGAAAGAAAGGGCCATCTACAGTTATCTATGGAAGATGGTCGGCAGCGGCGACGGGTTCGATACCGAACCTGACCCTGAAAAGTCCAGAGCGGGCTACGGTATGTCCCAGGGTGGAAACCTGTATTACTTCGATACTGACCTCGGTACCAGCCAGGACATCGTTCCGACCGAGTCCGATGTCAAGCACCGCTACAACTGGAACGCGGGATTGGCCGTTGACCCGTTCAAGCCCTCCACGGTCTATCTCGGAAGCCAGTTCGTTCACAAAAGCCCGGATAAAGGGCGGACCTGGGAGATCATCAGCCCGGACCTGACCACCAATGACCCAGAGAAGCAGAAACAGGCCGAGAGCGGTGGCCTCACCCTGGATGCCACCAACGCCGAAAATCATACGACCATCATGTGTATCGCTCCCAGCCCGGTGAAGGAAGGCGTTATCTGGGTCGGGACCGATGACGGAAACGTTCAGCTGACCCGGGATGGCGGAAAGACCTGGCAGCTTGTCTCCAAAGACCTGACCAGCGGGAAAAAAGGAAGGGTCCCTCCGGCGACCTGGATTCCCCATGTGGAAGCATCGAAATTCGATGCGGCCACAGCGTATGCAGTCTTCGACGACCACCGCCGCTCCAACTGGACCACTTATGTCTATGTGACCCATGATTTGGGGAAGAGCTGGAAGAGCCTGGCTACTCCTGAGATCGACGGCTTTGTTCACGTGATCGAGGAAGACACTGTCAACAAAGACCTTCTCTTTCTCGGTACCGAGTTCGGGCTCTACGTCAGCTTCGACGAAGGAAATAACTGGATGAAATGGACCCAGGGGCTGCCCACGGTCCCGGTGCGGGATCTGGCCGTGCATCCGCGCGAGAATGACCTGATCATCGCTACCCACGGCCGGTCGATTTACATTATCGACGATATTTCGCCTCTGCGTGAAATCTCAGATGAACTGCTCCAGAAGAAACTTCATCTC